>NZ_JBHJUW010000088.1:0-35451 GCF_042268205.1 Streptomyces sp. NPDC056160 | reverse complement strand
AGTCAATCCCCAGCTTGTGTGAGTCTCATCTCTTGGCGGGGGTGGTGGGGTGTTTTATTTTTTTTACGCGCGCGGGCGCCGGGGGGGGCCTCCCGCCCCCCCGCCCCCCCGCCCACGGACCGGCTAGTACGTCAGGCCGTACCCGATCGGGTACAGCACCTTCGCCGGATCGTCCGCCCGCTGCACCGGCACCGGCAGCCTGCCGCGCGGGCGCACCCGGCCGGCGATCACCCGGGCGGCGGCGCGCAGTTCCACGTCCGTCCAGGAGTACGACGCCAGGCACGCCGCTACGGACGGGAGCTGGGCGACGTCGTAGGGGTTGCGGACGGCGAGCGCGACCACCGGCCGCCCGGTCGCCGTGAGCCGCTCCACCAGCGTGCGCTGCGCGCTGTCCGCCGTGACGTTGTACGTCGCGACCACCACCGCGTCCGCCTCCCGCGCCGCCGCGACCGCCTTGTCGGTCACGGCCGGGGAGGGAGCGGTGCCGGTGGACAGGGCGGTGGCGGTGAAGCCCAGCTCGGTGAGGGCGGCGGCCAGGACCCCGGTGGGCGGGCCGGTGGTGCCCGAGGGCGAGGCCGGGTCGGCGCCCACCACGAGGACCCTGCGGTGGCTGCGGCGCGACAGCGGCAGCAGCCGGCCCTTGTTGACCAGCAGCGTTGTCGTCCGCTCGGCGATACCGTCGGCTGCCGCCAGGTGCTCGCGGGTGCCGACCCGGTGCGCCACCTGGTGCTCGAAGACGTACGGGTCGTCGAGCAGGCCCCTGCGCGCCTTCATCCGCAGAATGCGCAGGATCGATTCGTCTAGCCGGGCCTCGGTCAGCTCGCCGCCGCGCACGGCGTCCAGGACCGCGTGCCAGGCGACGCTCAGATCGGGCGGGTTGAGCAGCTGGTCCACGCCGGCCTTCAGCGCGAGCACGGGCACCCGGTCGTCACCGTACTTGGTGCGCACCCCCTGCATGCCGAGCGAGTCGGTGATGACCACCCCGTCGTAGCCCAGCTCGCCGCGCAGGATGCCGGTGAGGATGGGGTGGGAGAGCGTGGCCGGGTCGCCGGAGTCGTCGAGCGCGGGGAACTGGATGTGCGCCGTCATGATCGAGTCGGTCCCGGCCCTGATCGCCGCCCGGAACGGCACGGCGTCCAGCTTCTCCCACACCTCCCGGCTGTGCGTGATGACCGGGAAGCCGTAGTGGCTGTCCACGGCCGTGTCGCCGTGACCGGGGAAGTGCTTGGCCGTCGCCGCGACCCGGGAGCCCTGATACCCCCTCACCTCGGCCGCCACCAAGCGGGCCACCGCGTCCGGGTCGGCGCCGAAGGAGCGCACGCCGATGACCGGGTTGGCCGGGTTGACGTTGACGTCGGCGTCGGGCGAGTAGTCCTGGTTGATGCCCATCGCCCGCAGCTCGGCGCCGGAGATCCGGCCGAGGGTGCGGGCGTCGGAGACGGAACCCGAGGCACCGACGGCCATCGCGCCCGGGAAGAGCGTGGCGGGCTTGCCGACCCGGCAGACGATGCCGTGCTCCTGGTCGGTGGCGACCAGCACGGGCAGGCCGCGCGGCTGCTGGAGGGAGGCCCGCTGGATGCCGTTGGACAGGGCCGCGATCTGCTGCGGGTCGCGGGTGTTGTGGGCCCAGGTGAAGTAGATGATGCCGCCGACACGGTAGGTGGCGATCAGCTCGGCGGCGGTGCGGACGCCGATCTCCTTGAGGTTGGCGTCGATGTCGGCCTGGTCGGGTTCGGTGGCCGAGTGGCCGTAGACCCGCATCACGAACAGCTGCCCGACCTTCTCCTCGAGGGTCATCCGGGAGACGAGCGCGTGCAGCCGCCGCTCGTCGGGGCGGGCGGCGGCCTGCGCGCTGCCGGTGCCTGCGACGGCGAGGGCGGCGGTGAGGGTGGCGGTGGCGGCGAGGACGCTGCGTCTGGAGGGGCGTGTGGGCTCGTGCACGTGCGCTCCTTCCGGAGGGGTTCCGCTGAAGGAAACTTCCGAGGAGTCACCAATATCCGGGAAGTTTCTGCCAGTCAAGGGACCGCACGCGCCCGGACGTCGGGCCGCGAGGACGCCGGCCGGGCTCAGGCGGCCGTGCGCGAGGGGTGCGCCGATGCCGCGGGCCAGTGCTCCCGCAGCGTGCGCACCGTCTCCGCGATCGCCGGCCGACGGGCCGCCCCCGCGCGCCACAGCGCGTACAGATGCCGTACGGGCACGGGGTCCAGCGGGACTTCGACGACCCCCTCGGGCAGCGGGCCGCGCCCCAGACGGGGGATCAGCGCCACGCCGAGCCCTGCGGCGACCAGCGCGACCAGCGTCGGGTTCTCGTCGGCCTGATGGACGACGTCCGGCTCGTGCCCGGCGGCGCGCAGCGTGCGCAGCAGCCAGTCGTGGCACACCCGCCCGGGCGGCTGGCAGATCCACCGCTCGCCGCCCAGCTCCGAGCGCCGCACCGCGGCCCGCCCCGCGAACGGGTGCCCGGCCGGCACCAGCAGGTCGCACAGGTCGTCGCCGATGGCCGCCTGCTCCACCCCGGCCGGCGCGGGCAGCGGCGCGATGTCCCAGTCGTGCGCGACCGCGAGATCGACGGCGCCCTTGGCGACCAGGTCCACCGACAGGTGCGGGTCGACCTCATTGAGCCGGGCGTCCAGCGCCGGGTGCCGCCGGGCCAGGTCGGCCAGCACGCCCGGCAGCAGCCCGCGCGCCGCCGAGGCGAACGCCGCGACGGTCAGCCGCCCGGCCGGCACCCCGCGCCGCTCCTCCAGCTCGGTCTCGGCCCGCTCCACGATCGCCAGCAACTCACGAGCTGCGTCCACCAGTTGGTGCGCCTCGTCGGTGAGTCGCACGCCGCGGCCCTCGCGCTCCAGGAGTACGGTCCTGGTCTCCCGTTCCAGCTTGGCGATCTGCTGCGACACCGCGGAGGAGGTGTAGCCGAGCGCGGTGGCCGCCGCGCCGACGGTCCCGTGCACGGACACGGCGTGCAGGGCGCGCAGTCGCTGGAGATCGAGCACGGTTCCTCCGAGGGCCGGGGTGGGCGCCCGGCGAATGATTAGCGTTGCTGCATCCAACAGTGCATCAATCATCGCTGGTGCTGCACGGTCGGTACGAGTGATCCTCGACGCATGCGACCACCCCACGTCCTCCTCGCCGTCCTCGTCGCCGCCGTATGGGGCGTCAACTTCACCGTCATCGAGGTCGGCCTCGGCCACTTCCCGCCCCTGCTGTTCTCGGCCCTGCGCTTCCTCGCCGCCGCCCTGCCCGCCGTCTTCCTCGTCGGCCGGCCCAAGGTGGCCTGGAAGTGGATCGTGGCGGTGGGACTGGTCCTCGGGGTCGCCAAGTTCGGCCTGCTGTTCGTGGGCATGGACCACGGGATGCCGGCCGGGCTCTCCTCACTGGTGCTCCAGATCCAGGCGGTGTTCACGGCCCTGTTCGCCTTCGCGGCACTCGGCGAGCGCCCCACCCGGCTGCGGCTGACGGGCATGGCGGTGGCGCTCGCCGGGATCGTGGTCGCCGCCGTGGACGAAGGCACCACCGGCCCGCTGGGCGCCTTCGCCCTGGTCATCGTCGCGGCTGCCTGCTGGGGCGCCTCCAACGTCCTGACCCGCAAGGCGGCCCCGCCGGACGCCCTGAACTTCATGGTCTGGGTGAGCACCGTCCCGGTGCTGCCGCTCCTCGGCCTCTCCCTGCTCACCGAGGGCCCCTCCCGCGACCTGGCCGCCCTGCGCGGCCTGGACTGGCAGGGCGCGGGCACGGTCCTCTACGTCGCCTGGGTCACCACGGTCTTCGGCTTCGGCGCCTGGGGCCTGCTGCTGCGCCACCACCCCGCCTCCACCGTCGCCCCCTTCTCCCTCCTGGTCCCGGTGTTCGGCATGTCCGCGGCGGCCCTCTTCCTGCACGAGTCGGTGAGCACCCTGCGCTGGTGCGCGGCGGCACTGCTGGTGGGCGGCGTGGCCCTGACGTCCCTGGCCCCCGCGAGGACCCGCGCCGAGCCCCCCGCGCCGGGGCCGGTCCCCACCCCCGTGCACGACCGCGTCCCGGTCCCTGCCCGGCAGCCGGACTGAACCCGGCGTACCGGCCCACCGGCGGCCCGGCCGAAATGGGGTCGACGCCGCCGGGCCCGTGCGCCAGACTCCCCGCGTGACATTTACCATGGAGGGCCCGGTCCTGGAGGGCGGGCTCGTACGCCTGGAACCGCTGGAGCACCGGCACGCCGCCGACCTCGCGGTGGCGGCGGAGGAGGACCGGGATTCGTACGCCTTCACGTGGGTGCCCCGGGCCCACGAGACCGAGGCCTACATCGACGCCCAGCTCGCCCGCGCGGCCACCGGCTGCCTCGCCCCCTACGCGCAGGTCTCCCTCGCCACCGGACGGGCGGTCGGCGCCACCTCGTACTGGGAACCGCGTTCCTGGCTCGCGCAGGACCGGCTGGACGCCGTCGAGGTCGGCTTCACCTGGCTCGCCCGCTCCGCCCAGGGCACCGGGATCAACACCGAGGCCAAGTACCTGCTCTTCCGGCACGCCTTCGAGACGTGGCGGGTCTTTCGCGTCGACCTGAAGACCGACGCCCGCAACCGCCGTTCACGCGCGGCGATCGAGGGCGTCGGCGCGCGTTTCGAGGGCGTCCTGCGCAACTGGTCCCGCTCCTGGGCACCCGGCGAGGACGGCCGCCTGCGCGACTCCGCGATCTACTCGATCACGGCCGGCGAGTGGCCCGAGCGCCGCGCGGCGCTGGAGGCACGGGTGCGCGGGGCGGCCGAGCGGGCGGGACGGGCACGCCGGGAGGGCCCGCAGGAGCGCCCTACGCCGACTCGTTGAGCAGCCGGTCCAGGTACTCCCTCCCCGGGCCGAGCAGTCGGGGCAGCGGCTCGGCCGCCTCGTACCACCGCTTCTCGTACTCCCAGCACAGCCACCCGTCCCAGCCAGCACGGGCGAGGACCTCCACACACTCGGCGAGGGGCAGGACACCGGCGCCCAGCGCCAGCGGCGTGGTGTCCTCGGCCGAGGCGATGTCCTTGACCTGCACGTACCCGAGGTGCGGGGCGAGGGCCGCGTACGTCTGCGAGGGCTGCTCACCGCCCAGCCAGGTGTGCATCACGTCCCACAGCGCCCCCGCCTGCCCGTGGCCGACCGGACCGAGGACGCGGATCGCGTCGGCGCCGGTGCGGTGCGAGTCGTGGGTCTCCAGCAGGACACGGACGCCGAGCGCGGCGGCGTCCTCGGCGGCCACGCCCAGGCGCCGGGCGGCGGTGGAGTCGGACTCCTCGCGGGGGCGGCCGGCGTCGGCACCGGGGAAGACCCGGACGAACGGGGCGCCCAGATCGTGCGCCAGGCGCAGCAGCCCGCGGATCTCGTCCAGGACGGGTGCGTCGTCGCCCGGCGCGGCGAGGCGCGCGTACCCGGCCACGCCCAGCACCTCGACCCCGGCCGCCTCGAACTGGGCGGCGGTCTCGGCCCGTTCGGCGGGGGAGAGGCCGGGATGCACCGGTTCCTCGGGGTGCGCGCGCAGTTCGACGCCGTGGTAGCCGTGCGCGGTCGCGAGCGCCAGGACCTCCGGGATGGGCAGGCCGGGGACACCGAGAGTGGAGAACGCGAGCTTCATGGGCACGGACCCTACCCGCCGCCCGCACGGACCACACGGAACCGGTGTCCAGGAGAGGCAGGAGCCGCAGCAGTCCGTGCGCCGCAGCAGCACCGGCTCGGCCGCCTGTCCGCGCAGGGCGCACGGCCGCGTCGTCCGGATCGGCCGCGAGGCGTCACGGCGTCTGTCGTCCGGTTCGGTCGCGAGGTGTCACGGCGTCTGTCGTCCGGTTCGGTCGCGAGGTGTCACGGCGTCTGTCGTCCGGTTCGGTCGCGAGGTGTCACGGCGTCTGCTCGCCCGCCGCGGGACCGCCTTCGCCGACGCCCGCCACCCGGGCGACCTGGCCGCCACCCGGGCGACCCGGCCGCCGACCGCGGCCTGAACGCCCCGGCGACCCCGTGCGGTCGGAGCGCCTAGAGTTGCGAAGCCCCTCCGTCGACGGGGAACTCGCTCCCCGTCGAGAAGGTCGCACCGAACGCCAGGTACGCCACCGCGGCGGCCACCTCCTCCGACCTCCCCAGCCGCTGCATCGGGTTGGTGCTCCGGTAGGTGTCCTTCATCGTCTCGGCGACATCGGCGGGCAGGGAGCGGTCCAGGATGCCCGTGTCGATCGGACCGGGGCTCACGGCGTTCACGCGCACCTTGCGTGGCAGCAGTTCGCGGGCCAGGGTGCGCGTCATCGACCGCAGGGCCGCCTTGCTCGCCGAGTAGACACTGAGCGCGTCGAGGCCCAGGACGTTCACCACCGACGTGGTGAGGACCACGCCGCTGCCCTCGCGCAACAGCGGCGCCACAGCCTGCACCGTGAAGTAGGCGCCCTTGGTGTTGATGCCGAACAGCGCGTCGTACATCTCCTCCGTCGTCGAGTCGAACGACGCGGACGCGGTGGCACCGGCGTTGACGAACAACGCGTCCACCGCGCCGAACCGCTCCCGGACCGTGCCGGCCAGCGCCTTGATGTCCTCCATGGACGCGGCGTCGCTGCGGACGGCCACCGCCTTGTCCCCCAACTGCTCCAGTGCGGCGTCCAGGGTGGACCGGGTGCGGCCGGTGATCAGCACGTGCGCCCCACCGTCCGCGAACAACCGGGCCGCGGCCAGGCCGATGCCGCTGCTCCCGCCCGTGATCACGATCTTCTTGCCGTCGTAAGTGGTCATGCCCCCAAGCCAAATATCCACCCGCACTCCCTGTCCAAGACCTGTTCCGTATGCCGCCATGCCCCGGGCGTATGACGACAGGCGACGTACCCTGAGCGAATGGACGTCGATCTGCGGCTCGTGCGCTATTTCACGGTCGTGGCGGAGCACGGCAACTTCGGCCGGGCCGCCACCAGGTTGCACCTGGCGCAGCCGTCCCTGAGCCGCCAGATCCAGCGACTGGAGGCTCAGCTCGGGGTCCGGCTCTTCGACCGCTCGCCGCAGGGCAGCAGCCTCACCGACGCCGGCCAGGCATTCCTCCCCAGGGCCCGGACACTGCTCCACGAGGCCGAGCAAGCCGCTCGCACGGCCCGAGCCGCCGTCCACCCCCGTGCCGTCACCGTCGGCTGCGCCGAAGGACTGGTCATCACCGCCTGTGTGCAGGAACTGCGCCGCCGGCACCCCGACAGCCAGGTCCGCACCCGGCACGTCGACTGGCGGGACCCGCGCGCCCTCGCCGAGGGGCGGGTCGACGCCCTCGTCGCGTACAGGCCCCTGCCCTTCCCCACGGACGGCTACCGGGTGACCAAGCTCCATGAGGAAGCGCGGGTGCTCGTCACGTCGGCGAGTCACCATCTGGCGCACGAGGAAGCCGTCAGCCTGCGGGCTCTGTCGGACGAGGAACTGGTGCCCTGCGTCAGCACTCCGGTCGTCTGGGGCACGCCCAAGCCGGTCGGCGACCGCCCGGCACCACCCCCGCCCGCGATCGACGACAGCTACGAGGACAAGCTGGAACTCATCGCCACCGGCCACTGTGTCGCGATCTTCCCTGCCGGCGATCGGCGCGCCGCCGTGCGCGAGGACATCGCCCTGGTGCCCGTCCTCGACATCGACCCCTGCGAGGTCGTGCTCGTCACGCGCGCCGACGACCCCAACCCGCTGCTCGGCTCACTGGAAGGCGTCGCACGCACCTTCCTCGGCACACCCGTACACCGCCCCGCGGTACGGACGCGCCCTAGCCCTGCTCGGCGGGCCGGAACACGTTGAGCTGCGTCCCGGTCTTCGCGGTCTCCGACGACACCAGCTGCCACGTCCGCTTCACCCCGTCCGTGGGGAAGATCGACTTGCCGCCGCCGAGGAGCACCGGCATGACGGCGAGCCGCAACTCGTCCACCAGGCCCGCGCCCAGCAGCGCCCGCACCAGCGTGGGGCTGCCCATCATCGCCAGGTCGCCGCCGCCGGCCGCCCGTAGTTCCCGCACCTTCCCGAGCGCCTCGGCGCCCGGCACGCGTACGGTGTTCTCCCAGGTCAGCGCGGAGTCGTCGAGGGTGTCCGAAACGACGTACTTGCGCAGCGAGTTGAGCCGGTCGGCGAAGGGGTCACCGGCCCGTTCGGGCCAGGCCGCGGCCATCGTCAGGTAGGTGCGGCGGCCGTAGAGCAGCGCCTCGGCCTGCTCCAGGCCGGCTGCGAACGCCCCGCCGAGCACCTCGGGGTCGAAGAAGGGGTGCGACCAGCCGCCGTGCGCGAAGCCGCCGTCGGTGTCCTCCTGCGGACCTCCGGGCGCCTGCACGACTCCGTCGAGGCTGATGAACTCGGTGACGACGACACGCATGGGGATGCCTTCCGTTTCCTGGCCGATCGGTACGGGAGTGGAGACCGCGGGCGGCTCCCGAACTCATCGGTGCCCGCCCCGGCTCTCGAACCCGAACCCGAGATCGATCCGGACCCGAACCCGAGATCGGACCCGAACCCGAGCCCGGTCGGGCCGGCCCGAGCCCGGTCGGGCCCCATCCCGCGCCCGAACCCGAACCGTACGACAGCGCCCGAATCCGAACCGTATGACAGCACCTGCACCCGAACCGTACGACAGCGCCCGACTCCGCACCCGCCCCGTACGACACCCTCCGGACCGCGACAGCCCCCGGCCGCGCCCACCACCGTCCGGAAGGACGCCCCCGCCCTCACCCCCGAGGCACCCCCGTGGACCCCCGCACCATCAGTTCCCCGCGCACCGTGGCGATCCCGCCGGGCGGGGGCTCCTCGCGGGCCATGGCGATGCGGCCCGCCCGGGCGCCGGCCTCGGCGAGCGGCAGGCGGACCGTCGTCAGGGACGGTACGGCGTCGACGCCGAAGGGCAGGTCGTCGAAGCCCGCCACCGAGACGTCCTCGGGGATGCGCAGCCCGGACTCGCGCAGCGCCGCGCAGGCGCCCAGGGCCACGGAGTCGTTGGCGGCGACGACCGCCGTGAGCGCGGGGTCGCGGCGCAGCAGTTCCAGGGTGGCCTCGTAACCGGACCGGCGGTCGAAACGGCCGTGCACGGTCCGGCGCGGGTCGTCCTCGATGCCGGCCGCCGTCAGCGCCGCGCGGTGGCCTTCGAGGCGGTGGCGGGTGGTGGTGCGCTCCTGCGGGCCCGCGATGTAGCCGAGCCGCCGGTGCCCCAGCGCCGTCAGGTGCTCGGTCAGGCGGCGGGCGCCACCGCGGTTGTCGAAGGTCAGGGCGACCGCCTCGGTGTCCGGCACGGGCGGCCGTCCGCACAGCACCACCCGGGTTCCGGCCTCCGCCAGTCGGCGCAGCTTCGCCGCGACCGCCGCGGCGTGCGGCGCGTTCTCGGCCGCGCCGCCGGTGAGCACGACAGCCGCCGCCCGCTGCCGCTGGAGCAGGGTCAGGTAGGTCAGCTCGCGCTCGGGGGAGCCGCCGGTGTTGCAGACCACCGCCAGCCGTTCGCCGCCGGCCCGGCCTCCCGGGCCGCCGATCTCCGACTGGATGGCGCTCGCCATGATTCCGAAGAAGGGGTCGGCGATGTCGTTCACCAGGATGCCGACCAGGTCGGAGGTGGCGGCGGCGAGCGCGCTGGCGGGACCGTTGAGCACGTAGTCCAGCTCGTCGACGGCCTTCAGGACCCGCTCGCGGGTGGCGGTGGCCACCGGGTAGTTCCCGTTCAGCACGCGCGACACCGTCGCGGGCGAGACCTGGGCGCGGGCCGCCACGTCCGCCAGGGTCACCGTCATCTCGTCGTCCTCCGGTCGCGCGTCTCTCGTCGTACGTGGTCAGGCACCGTCCGCGCGCCTGCCGCGGGGCCGTGGTGCCGTGCAGACCTTACGGCCGCTCGCCTCTTCGTCCGCCCGCTCGAACACCACGATGTTCGCCCGCTCGAACAACACGATCCGCGCCCGCTCTTGTCCGGACCGCTGTTCAGAGGCTAGCTTCTCCTGGAATAGAAAGCGCTTGCTGCCGGTGTTCGCTGTTCGCCGACGGCCGTACGAAGGGACCGGAACCGACGTGACACGCAAGACGGTGCGCATCGCCATGAACGGCGTGACCGGACGCATGGGCTACCGCCAGCACCTGGTCCGCTCGATCCTCGCCCTGCGCGAGCAGGGCGGACTCGACCTCGGCGACGGCACCGTGCTGTGGCCGGAACCCGTCCTCGTCGGCCGGCGCGAGCACGCGCTGAAGGCGCTTGCCGAGCGGCACGGCCTGGAGCACGTCTCCACCGACCTGGACGCCGTCCTCGCCGACCCGGCCGTGGACATCTACTTCGACGCCCAGGTCACCTCCGCCCGCGAGGAGGCGATCAGGAAGGCGATCGCCGCCGGCAAGCACGTCTACACCGAGAAGCCCACCGCGACCGGCCTCGACGGCGCCCTCGAACTGGCCCGCCTCGCCCAGGCGAAGGGCGTCAAGCACGGCGTCGTCCAGGACAAGATCTTCCTGCCGGGCCTGCTGAAGCTGAAGCGGCTCATCGACGGCGGCTTCTTCGGCCGCATCCTGTCCGTGCGCGGCGAGTTCGGCTACTGGGTCTTCGAGGGCGACTGGCAGGACGCCCAGCGCCCCTCCTGGAACTACCGCGCCGAGGACGGCGGCGGCATCGTCGTCGACATGTTCCCGCACTGGGAGTACGTGCTGCACGAACTGTTCGGCCGCGTCACCTCCGTCCAGGCCCTCACCGCCACCCACATCCCCCAGCGCTGGGACGAGAACGGCGAGCCCTACGACGCCACCGCCGACGACGCCGCCTACGGCATCTTCGAACTCGACGGCGGTGCGATCGCCCAGATCAACTCCTCCTGGGCCGTGCGCGTCCACCGCGACGAACTCGTCGAGTTCCAGGTCGACGGCACGGAGGGCTCCGCCGTCGCGGGCCTGCGCCGCTGCCGCGCCCAGCACCGCTCCGCCACCCCCAAGCCGGTCTGGAACCCCGACATCCCCGCCACCGAGGCCTTCCGCGACCAGTGGCAGGAGGTGCCGGACAACACCGACTTCGACAACGGCTTCAAGGCCCAGTGGGAGCTGTTCCTGCGCCACGTGTACGCCGACGCCCCCTACCACTGGGACCTGCTCGCCGGCGCCCGCGGCGTCCAGCTCGCCGAACTGGGCCTGAAGTCCTCGGCCGAGGGCCGCCGCATCGACGTACCGGAGATCCGGCTGTGACCATCCACCTGCCGGACGCGGGCGGCACGCTGCGGGCCTACGAGCCCCGCACCGAACCCTTCGCCGCCGCCGCGGGCACCCCCTTCACCTCCCGCACCGTCTTCTCCGCCGCCCACGTCGTCGCCGACCCGTTCGCCGACGTGTCGCCCGACTCGCCCGCCGCCGTCGACTGGGACGCCACCCTCGCCTTCCGCCGCCACCTGTGGTCCCACGGGCTGGGCGTCGCCGAGGCCATGGACACCGCGCAGCGCGGCATGGGCCTGGACTGGGCGGGTGCGGCCGAGCTGATCCGCAGGTCGGCCGCGGAGGCGCGGTCGGTGGGCGGCAGGATCGCCTGCGGTGTCGGCACCGACCAGATCACCGGCGGCTCCCTCGCGGGCATCCGCGCGGCCTACGAGGAACAGCTCGCCGTCGTCGAGGAGTCCGGCGCCCAGGCCATCCTCATGGCCTCCCGCGCCCTCGCCGCCACCGCGCGGGGCCCGGAGGACTACCTGGGGGTCTACGGCCACCTGCTGCGCCAGGCCGCCGAGCCGGTCGTCCTGCACTGGCTCGGCCCCATGTTCGACCCGGCGCTGGAGGGCTACTGGGGCTCGTCCGACCTGGACGCGGCGACACAGGTGTTCCTGGACGTCATCGCCGCCCACCCCGACAAGGTCGACGGCGTCAAGATCTCCCTGCTGGACGCCCGGCGCGAGGTCGACCTGCGCCGCCGCCTCCCGCGAGGCGTGCGCTGCTACACCGGCGACGACTTCAACTACCCCGAGCTGATCGCCGGCGACGAGCAGGGCTTCAGCCACGCCCTGCTCGGCATCTTCGACCCGCTGGGCCCGCTGGCCGCCGAGGCGGTGCGCCTCCTGGACACCGGGGACACGGCCGGCTTCCGCGCCCTGCTCGACCCCACCGTCGAACTCTCCCGCCACCTCTTCCAGGCCCCCACCCGCTTCTACAAGACCGGTGTGGTCCTGCTCGCGTGGCTGGCCGGGCACCAGTCGCACTTCACGATGGTCGGTGGCCTGCAGTCGGCCCGCTCCCTGCCCCACCTGGCCCGCGCCTACGAACTCGCCGACCGGCTCGGCCTGTTCCCCGACTCCGAGCTGGCGGAGGAACGCATGAGGACACTGCTCGCGCTGCACGGGGTGAACCGGTGAACGATCTCGACCTGACGCGTTTCAGCATCAACCAGATGACGGTCAGGCAGCTGTCCCTGCCCGAACTGACCGAGGCCTGCCGCGACATCGGCATCGGCAACGTCGGCCTGTGGCGCGAACCCGTCCAGGCGTTCGGCGTCGAGGCAGCGGCCGAACTGGTCCGTGCCGCGGGCCTGACCGTGACCACCCTGTGCCGGGGCGGCTTCCTCACGGCGACCGACCCGGACGAGCGCGCACGGGCCCTGGCCGACAACCGCCGCGCCGTCGACGAGGCAGCCGCCCTCGGCACCGACACCCTGGTCCTGGTCTCGGGGGGCCTCCCGGCCGGCTCGAAGGACCTGCACGGAGCCCGGGAACGCATCGCGGACGCGCTCGCGGAACTGGGGCCGTACGCGGAGCAGCACGGCGTACGCCTGGCCATCGAGCCGCTGCACCCCATGTTCGCCTCGGACCGCTGCGTGGTCTCCACCCTCACGCAGGCCCTGGACCTGGCCGAACGCTTCCCCGCCCGCCAGGTCGGCGTCACGGTCGACACGTACCACATCTGGTGGGACGACCGGGCCCCCGCCGAGATCGCCCGCGCGGGCGCGTCCGGCCGCCTCCACTCCTTCCAGCTCGCCGACTGGACGACGCCCCTCCCGGAGGGCGTGCTCAACGGCCGCGGCCAGCTCGGCGACGGAGCGGTCGACATGCGCGAGTGGAAGGGGTACGCGCAGGCGGCCGGCTACACCGGCGCCATCGAGGTCGAACTGTTCAACGACGCCCTGTGGGCGCGCGACGGCCGCGAGGTACTGGCCGAAACCGCGGCGCGGTTCGCGGAACATGTGATGCCATGACCGTATGACGCCGACGCGAGCATCCCTGGGTCCGCTCGAACTGACGGCCGGTGGCTGGGCGGTGGGGGACACCGGCCGGCCGGACGGCCACTGGCTGGAGTTGCGGCCGGAGGGCTTGCACCAGCACGAGCCCGGCGGCCCGGGGCAGACGGTCGACTGGTCCCGGGTCATGCCGGGCGTGCGGCTCACGCTGGGCGGCAAGAACCCGGCCCGGGGGCAGTACGGCGTCGCCCAGCTCCTCGCCGGCCTGCCCGGCCCCTGGCGGCGGCACGGCAGCGGCTACCTGCACCTGACGCTGCGCCATCCGTACGAGAACTGGGTGGGCCGCTTCAGCCGCCACCCCCGCCCCTACCCCGGCGCGGGCCTCGTCCTCTTCCAGGAACTGACCGAGCGGGTCACCGACACCGAACAGGCCCACCTGCTCGGCGACCCGGAGTGGCTGGGCCGTGTGGTGGCACGCCTGGCGGGCCAGAGCCTGCGGGGGCGCCACGCGGCCCAGGACGCGGTGACGCGCGCCCTGGAGCCGGAGAAGTAGCCCGCGCGCCACCCCGGGGGGAAGGAGAACCAGCCCCGAAGGAAACCCGCGAAGAAAATCCCAGAAGAAAATCACGGAGCCGGTGCAACCCTTCCGGCCCCAAGCGTGTCGTATCTCTCGTCGGAACCCGCGGAGGGGGCCCGGGGAGACCCGGGAAGGCTCCGGGGGGAGCCACGGGGTTCCGGCGCAGGAGGGGAAGAGCCGAGGGGGCCGGGTCGACGACCGGGCCCCCTCGAAGCTGTCCGCCCCCACCGGGGCTGCTGAAAGCCAGGTTTCCTAGAAGAACACCCCGCACCGCAGCAGCACGTTCGCGTACGGCCGCGCCTCCCCGGTCCGTACGACCAGACGGGCGCCCGCCGACAACTCCTTCAGCCGCTCGTGCGGGACGAGGACGAGGCCCGGGAAGTGGCCGTCCAGCAGGGCGGCCGCCGCCGGATTGGCCGCACGCACCTCGGCCGCCGCCGTCGCGCCCTCGACCACCAGCTCGGCCAGCAGCCCCTCCAGCACCTCGGCGAAGGACGGCACCCCGGCGCGGAACGCCAGGTCCACCACGCGCGGCCCGGCCGGTATCGGCATGCCCGCGTCGCACACCAGCACCTCGTCGGTGTGCCCCAACTCGGCCAGGGCGCCGGCCAGATACCGGTTCAGGATGCCCGCCTTCTTCACAGGGCGTCGACCTCCGCCGCCGTCGGGTACGACTCCTGCGCGCCCCGCTTCGTCACGGCCGCCGCGCCCACCCGCGCCGCGTACGCCGCCGCCTCCCGCAGCGACGCGCCCGCGCCGAGCCGCCAGGCCAGCGCCGCGGTGAACGCGTCGCCCGCACCCGTCGTGTCCACGGCGTCCACCTTCACGGACGGCACCCGGGCCACCCCCTCGGCGGACGCCACCAGCGCGCCCTCGCCGCCCAGGGTGACCACCACGGAGCGCGGGCCGCGCGCGAGCAGAGCCCGCGCCCAGTCCTCCGGGTCGTCACCGGCGTCCGCGCCGCCCAGGATGACCTTCGCCTCGTGCTCGTTGACGATCAGCGGGTCGCATGCGTCGAGGAGTTCCTGCGGCAGCGGACGCGGCGGCGACGGGTTGAGGACGAACCGGCTCCCCTCGGCCAGGTGCCGCACGGCCTCCACGACCGTCTCCAGCGGGACCTCCAACTGCGCGGAGACCACCCGGGAGGCCCCGAGGAGACCGGCCGCGCCGCGCACGTCCTCGGGGGTCAGCCGGCCGTTGGCACCCGGCGAGACCACGATGGAGTTGTCCCCGGAGGGGTCCACCGTGATCAGCGCGACACCGGTCGGCGCGCCGCCGACCAGCACGCCCGCCGGGTCGACCCCGGCCGCCCGCTGCGCGTCGAGCAGCAGCCGCCCGTGCGCGTCGTCGCCGACCCGGGCCAGCAGGGCGGTGCGGGCCCCGAGGCGGGCGGCGGCCACCGCCTGGTTGGCGCCCTTGCCGCCGGGGTGGACGGCCAGGTCGGAGCCGAGCACCGTCTCCCCGGCCGCGGGCCGCCGCTCGACGCCGATCACCAGGTCGGCGTTGGCCGACCCCACGACCAGCAGGTCGTAGTCGTACATGCGCAGTGTCTCCTTACGGGAACGGGTCGCGGGTCAGCCGCTGAACCCGGCCACGTTCTCCTTCGTTACCACCTTGACCGGCACCTTCACCATCGGCGCGACCTTCTTGCCCTGCACCGCCTTGAGCGCGTTGTCCACGGCGATCCGGCCCAGCTGGCTCGGCTGCTGCGCGACCGATGCGTACAGCGTGCCGTTCTTGACGGCACTCAGGCCGTCCGGGGTGCCGTCGAAGCCGACGACCTGCACCGACTTGCCGGCCTTCGAGCCGAGCGCCTTGACCGCGCCGAGCGCCATCTCGTCGTTGGCGGCGATCACGCCCTGCACGTCGGGGTGGGCCTGGAGCAGGTTCGACATCACGTCGAGGCCCTTGGTGCGGTCGAAGTCGGCGGGCTGCTGGGCGAGCACCTGGATGCCCGGGTAGGCCTTGAGGCCCTGGGCGAAACCGGCGGCGCGCTCACGGGCGGCGGAGGTGCCCGCCTGCCCCTGGAGGATCACGATCCTGCCGTGGCCGCCCAGCTTCTCGGCGACGGTCTTGGCGGCCAGTTCGCCGCCCGCCACGTTGTCGGAGGCGACCAGCGCGTCCGTCTTCGCGTTGTTGACCCCGCGGTCCACGGCGATGACCGGGATCTTCGCCTTGCCGGCGGCCTTCACGGAGTTGCTGGCCGCGTCCGAGTCCACCGGGTTGACGATGATCGCGCCGAGGCTGGAACTGGTGAAGTTCTGCAACTGGTTGGCCTGCTGCGAGGCGTCGTTCTGCGCGTCGGTGACGGTCAGGTCCAGGCCCAGCTTCTTCGCCTCGGCCTGCGCACCGGACTTGATCTGCACGAAGAACGGGTTGTTGAGCGTGGACAGCGACAGCCCCATCTTGGGGGTCGTGGAAGCCGACCCGGTGTGCAGCAGGGAGGTGGCGGCCACCAGGGCCACGGTCACCACGGCCGCGAGCCCGTAGGTCGCCGCCTGCTTGCCCTTGCCGCCGCCGCTGCCGGTGCCTGCGGCCTGCGGGGTCGCCCCCGCCTTGCGGCGCACGGTGTCCAGGAGCACCGCCAGCGCGATCACGACACCGATGACGACCTGCTGCCAGAACGCGGACACGGACAGCAGGTTGAGGCCGTTCCTGAGCACCGCGAGGATCAGCGCGCCGATCAGCGTGCCCGACGCCTTGCCGGTGCCGCCCGCCAGCGAGGCGCCGCCGATGACGACCGCCGCGATCGCGTCCAGCTCGTAGCCGTTGGCGGCCTGCGGCTGGGCGGAGGACAGCCGGGCGGCGAGCACGATGCCCGCGGCGGCGGCGAACAGACCCGAAAGCGCGTAGATCGCGAGCTTCTGCCGCTTCACCCGCAGACCCGAAAGCCGGGCCGCCTCCTCGTTGCCGCCGATCGCGTACATCGAACGCCCGATGTACGTGCGCCCCAGCACGAACGCCGTGATCAGACCCATGACGACCATGACGAGGACGGGCACGGGGAGCCAGCCGCCGAGCGTGTCGCCCAGGTGCGAGACCGAGTCCGGCAGGGCGATCGGGGAGCCCTGCGAGATGACCAGCGACAGACCGCGGCCCACCGACAGCATGGCCAGCGTCGCGATGAACGGCGGCAGCTTGCCGTAGGAGATCAGGAAACCGTTGACCAGGCCCGCCGCGATGCCCGTGGCGATGGCGAGGATCACCGCGAGGACCACCGGCACCCCGTGCGAGGTGGCGCTCCACGCGAGCACGGTCGCCGACAGGGCCGCCACCGAGCCGACCGACAGGTCGATGCCGGCCGCGACGATGACGAAGGTGACACCGAAGGCCAGGATGGCGGTGACCGCCGCCTGGACGCCGATGTTCAGCAGGTTGTCCGTCGTCAGGAAGTCACCGGAGAGCGCGGACAGCGCGATGACGAGGACGATCAGCGCGGTCAGCGCGCCGTTGTCGAGCAGCAGGCGGCGCAGGCCGCCGGAGGCGCCACCCGCGCCCGCCTTGCTCTTGAGCGTGTCAGTGGCCACGGGAGGCCTCCACTTCGTTCGTCGAGTTCGTAGGAGTGCTGACGGCGAGCGCCATCACGGCGTCCTGGGTGGCCCGGTCGGCCGGGAGTTCCCCGGCTATCCGGCCCTGGGCCATCACCAGCACCCGGTCGCTCATGCCGAGCACCTCGGGCAGGTCGCTGGAGATCATCAGGACGGCGGCGCCGGCGGCCGTCAGTTCGTTGATGAGCTGGTAGATCTCGACCTTGGCGCCGACGTCGATGCCGCGTGTCGGCTCGTCGAGGATGAGGACCTTGGTGTCCGCGAGCAGCCACTTGCCGATGACGACCTTCTGCTGGTTGCCGCCGGACAGGGTCCGCACGTGCTGCCCGAGGCCGGCCATCCGCACGCCGAGCTGCCCGGCGATCCGCTCCGCGGCGGAGTGCTGTCCCTTGAGGTCGACGAGCCCCGCGCGGGACGTCGACCGCAGGGTGACCAGGCCGAGGTTCTCCTCGACGGAGGCGTCCAGGACGAGCCCCTGCCCCTTGCGGTCCTCGGGAACGAGCCCGATCCCGGCCGCCATGGCGGCGTTCACGTCGTGCCGCCGCAGCCGGGCGCCCGCGACGCGGACGTCGCCCTCGTCGTAAGGGTCCGCGCCGAACACGGCCCGCACGACCTCCGTACGCCCGGCGCCGACCAGCCCCGCGATGCCGACGACCTCACCGGCGTGCACCTCGAAGCTGACGTCGTGGAAGACACCGTCCCGGGTGAGTCCGTCCACGGCGAGCAGCGGCTCGCCGCGCTCGGTCCGCTCCCGCGGGTACTGCTGCTCGATGGAGCGCCCCACCATGAGCCGGACGAGTTCGTCCTCGGGCGTGGAGGCGGGCACCTGGCCCACGCTCCGCCCGTCCCGGATGACCGTGACCCGGTCGCCCAGGGCGGCGATCTCCTCCAGGTGGTGCGTGATGAACACGATCCCGACGCCGTCGGCCCGCAGCGCCCGCACGATCGAGAACAGCTTCTCGACCTCCTCGGACGTCAGTACGGCCGTCGGCTCGTCCATGATCAGCACGCGGGCGTCCAGGCTCAGCGCCTTGGCGATCTCCACCATCTGGAGCCGGGCGATGCCGAGGTCCCGCACACGCGCGCGGGGCGACACGTACACCCCGACCCGCTCCAGCAGGGCGGCGGCCTCGGCCTCCATCCGCTTGCGGTCGATCATCCCGAAGCGGCGCGGCTGCCGGCCCAGGAAGATGTTCTCCGCGACCGTCAGGTCGGGTACGAGGTTGAACTCCTGGTAGATCGTGGCGATCCCGAGCCGCTCGGAGTCCTGCGCACCATGGATGCGCACCTCCTCGCCGCCGGCCAGGATCCGCCCGGCGTCGGGGGTGTAGGCACCGGAGAGCATCTTGATGAGCGTGCTCTTTCCGGCGCCGTTCTCACCGAGCAGCACGTGCACCTCGCCCCGGCGCAGGTCGAAGTCGACGCTGTCCAGCGCCACCACGCCCGGGAAGGTCTTCCGGATGCCCTCGATGCGCAGCAACTCCTCCGGGTCGCTCACGGCATGCTCCTGTTCGTTGCGAAGGACTTGGGGTCGGGGCCGGGTTCGGCCGGGGCGGGCGCATGGCCGGCGGGCGCCGGGGCGGATACCCGGCCGGCGGCCGCACCGTTCGCCTCCCCGCACGAGCGGCGGACGACGAGACGGGCGGGCAGGGTCACCGACTCCGGCCCCCGGCCCTCGATGCGGTCCACGAGCGCCCGTACGGCGGCCCGCCCCAGCTCGCCCGTGGGCTGGGCGACGGCGGTGATCGGCGGATCGGTGTGCACGAACCACGGGATGTCGTCGAACGCCGCCAGCGCGATGTCGTCCGGCACCCGCAGCCCGCGCGCCCGGATCGCGTCCAGCGCGCCCAGCGCCATCAGGTTGTCGGCTGCGAAGACCACCTCGGGCGGCTCGGGCAGGTCGAGGAACCCCTCGGTGACCCGCCGCCCGCTCTCGGCCTGGAAGTCGCCCTGCCCGGTGTAGGCCTCGGGCAGGGCGAGCCCGTAGGCGGCCAGCGCCTCGCGGAACGCCTGCACACGCTCACTGCCGGTCGTGGTGGCCGCGGGCCCCGCGATGATCGCGAGCCGGCGGTGCCCGAGCGCGTAGAGGTGCGCGACGAGATCCCGCACCGCCTGCTGCCCGTCAGCCCGCACCACGGGCACGTCGACGCCCTTGATCCACCGGTCCACGAACACCATCGGCGTCCCCGCGCGCACCGCGTCCAGCATCAGCGGGGAGCCGCCGTCGGTGGGGGAGACGAGCAGGCCGTCGATCCGCCGGTCCAGCAGTGTGCGTACGTGGTGGTCCTGGAGGTCGGGCCGCTCGTCCGCGTTCCCGATGATCACGCTGTAACCGAGCGCACGGGCCTCCTCCTCGACGGAACGGGCCAGCTCGGTGAAGTACGGGTTGAGCACGTCGCTGATGACCAGCCCCAGGGTGCGGGTCTGGTCCGTGCGCAGCGAACGGGCGACGGCGTTCGGCCGGTAGCCCAGCGCCTCGACGGCGGCCAGCACGCGTGCGCGTGCCTCGGCACTGACCGACGGATGGTCGTTCAGGACACGCGAGACCGTGGCGACGGACACGCCCGCCCCGGCAGCAACGTCCTTGATGCTCGCCATCGCCGCTCCACCTCCTCGTGGAATCGATTACACGAGGGATTGGAATCGATTACACGGGCTGTGACAAGGGTGCGTTACTGAATCGTGATGGTGAGGTGCGGCGCCTGCCGGAGGGCGCCGGCGGTCGTCGGTGGCCCGGAACCCCGACGACTCAGGGGTTCCGGGCACCGCTCACTTCACCGGCCGGCGGCCCGCTCGGCGGCGTACGCGGTGAACACGCCGACCAACTCGCCCCGGTGCGTGGCCGTGGCCGCACAGTCGAGTAGCGAGCTGAGGAAGCCGGCGTCGGGGCTCGTGACGACGGCGCGGCGCATCTCCTTGGAAGCCTCGAGTCCCCGCGCCTCCATGACCCGCAAGGCGGCCGCCGCCCAGCCCGAGAGGTAGCCGGGGACGAAGCCCTCGGCCCACTGCTCGTTGTCCTTCACGCCTTCCGCGGCCCTGGCGCGCACGCCGGCCATCTCCTGTACGGAGAGGGACCCGCGCTGTCTCAGGTCCTCCAGCCCGCCGCGGAAGTCGGCCACCACCCGGTCCGCGGGGATCCCCAGGCCGAGACAGAGCGAGGTGAACCGGAGGAGGCCGTCCAGCGTCGAGGCGTCCTCGTCCACCGCATCGGCAGCGGCTGGTGAGGGCGCGTCAGTCGAGTCCACCGCTGTCTTCCGGTACGTCGATGCCCTCGGCGAAGAGGTCCTCCGCACGGCTGACCTCGAGGGAACGCGCCAGCCATGCGTCGAGGAGGGGAAGGTCGGTGCAGGTGGTGATGCGCTCGCGGATGCTCTCCGGCACGGCGAAGCCCCGCGCTTCCAGTACGTACAGGATGCCCTTGGCTTGGCCCTTGGCTTGGCCCTTGGCTTGGCCCTCTGCCTTGCCCTCCAGGTACGCCGTCTCGCGGACCGTCCCACGGCCAGGGAAGTAAGTGACGAACGACATGATTTCCTTCCATTTCTTTGCGGCTGGGGTGTCCCCCAGATTGACTTCCAGGCATTCGTAGAAGTAGCCGGCGGTCTCGGGGTCCGTTTCCCACAGTTCCTGAAGGGCGCAGTCGATCGCTTCCAGTATGGCGTCACTGTCCGCGCTGCGGGCGTGTGCCATGGCGGAGAGGACCGCCAGGGCGAGGTTTTTGGAAGCGGTACGGGCATCCGTGATCACCGGCAGGTTGTGCGGCCCCGCGACCAGCGGAAACGTCCGCTGAGCCGTCCAGTCCCTGGTTCCGCAGTCGAAGGGTCCGGCGGCCCACTTGGCCGTGCCGGGATCCTGACAGACCACCAGAAGCAGCACCGGCAGGTTGTACTTCGCCTGGAGGTGTGCCACGTAGTAGGCCCAACTCGACTGCTTGTTCAGGTCTTTTCTCGACTGCGACTCGATGGCGAGCAGGAAGTCGTCACCGTCGGACGGGCCGACGCGCAGGACGGTGTCCACCCGGCGTTCCAGCGGCCGGGTCTCCGTCGCGTCGGTGGCGACGGCGTCCACGGTCGCCTTCTTCGGCAGCGAGACACCCAGGACCCTGAACACCGGATTCAGGATCTCGGGCCGCTCCTGGAAGATGCGGTGCATGCCCTCGTGGGCTGATGTGACCATGTGCGCAAAGTAGGTCGATCAATGACCCGTATGGTGGGCATATCCACCGGCGTTCACCCATTCGAGGGGCGCATAAACGTTCAGCTGATGGCAGAGGTGGACGTAGCGAGTTCACTGCCGGCGGCCGCGAGTTCGCACCGGACCACCTTTCCGCGGTTGCCGTTCCTGGCCAGCGGCTGCCAGCCCCACAGGTCGGAGCAGGCCTCGACCAGGGCGAGCCCGCGTCCTTCCTTCTGGTCGACGGCCAGCTCCAGGGGAACGGGTGGCTCCGGGGGTTCCAGACGGCCGAGTACGCTCGGGCGCTCTTCGCCTATATGAACCCGGAGTTCCCCGAGGACGAGGTGGAGCTGCGGGTGCGGCACAGGATGAGACGCAAGGTCGTCATCGAAGGTCCTGACCCCATGCCGTACGAGACCGTGATCCATGAGGCGGCGCTGAGGATCAAGGTCGCTGGGCGGACTGCAACCCGGACCCGATTGACGCGCATTCTGGAGGTGGCCGAGGCGGACCACGTGACAGTGCGGGTCATTCCCTTCGCTCTGGACGACTTCGCCGGGGCGGGGAGCACCATGGTGCACCTGGGCGGAGTGGTCCCTCGCCTGGACACCGTGGTGCGGGACGCACCCCACGGGACGGCCTTTTTCGATTCCGAAGCCCAGTTGGAGCACTTTCGAAAGCTCTTCCGTAAGGTGAGAACGGAGTCACTTCCCCCGGCGCGGTCGCGTGACCTCATCCACCAGTTGGCCAAGGACCTGTGAGGACCAGCATGACCACCCCCATCACCTGGCGGAAGTCGTCCTGCTCCGGCGGCGGTGAGGGCAATGACTGCGTAGAGATCGCCACCACCCATGTCACCCTCCGGGAATCCAAAGCCCCCACCCGGGCCGCCCTCACCTTCCCGGCCCCCGCCTTCAACGCCTTCGTGGACGCCCTGAAGGCCCAACATGCCGGCGCTGTGGGGGGTTGACGGGTCCGTGCCCCCGGCTGTCGCTCTCACCCAAGCGGAGATCCACGAGGCCGAGACGGAACTCAAGGTCACGTTCCCGGACGAGTACCGGGAGTACCTGCTGCGGCGCAACGGCGAGGGGCGGGTGAACCGGCTGTGCAGGACCGCCGACGGCTGGGGCTGGGAGGGGGACTCCCGCACCGACCGCGCGCTGCTCGGCACCGACTTCCCCCACCCCGATTCCTACCGCGACCAAGAAGACCTGCTGGACGCGTGCGAGCCGCGGCGCGAGGACTTCGCGGACGAGGACGCCCACCGGGCGGCCTGGCAGCGGTGGGACGACGAGTACGGGGTGCTGCAGGACCACAAGACCGCCGGTGCCGTGTGCGTCCAGGAGAACGGCTGCGGCTTCGCGACCCTGCTCGTCCTCACCGGACCGCACCGGGGCGAGATGTGGTTCGACGCCCGTGCCACCTGCGACCGGATCCTCCCCATGCGGCTGGGAGGCGGGCCCGTATCGTTCGCGCAGTGGTTCGACCACGGCTGCCAGAAGCTGGGCGTCTGGTGACGGACACCCCGGCCACTTCCGCTCCCCGGGGGCCGTCTCCGCCCCCACTGTCACACCCCACCGGTACCGTCGCCCCATGACCACCGAGGCGAGTCGAGGGGCGGGGCAGGCGGCGGGAGCCGGTGAGCGGCGGCTCGCCGTGCTCGAAGGCGTGCTGGAACGCATCACGTACGCCAACGAGGACAACGGCTACACGGTGGCCCGCGTCGACACCGGCAGAGGCGCCGCCGACCTGCTCACCGTCGTCGGGGCGCTGCTCGGTGCGCAGGTGGGGGAGTCGCTGCGGATGGAAGGGCGGTGGGGGTCGCATCCGCAGTACGGCAAGCAGTTCCTCGTCGAGAACTACACGACCGTCCTGCCGGCCACCGTCCAGGGCATCCGGCGCTACCTCGGCTCCGGCCTGGTCAAGGGGATCGGGCCGGTCTTCGCGGACCGGATCACCCAGCACTTCGGCACCGACACCCTGCGGATCATCGAGGAGGAGCCCAAGCGGCTCGTCGAGGTGCCCGGGCTCGGCCCCAAGCGGACGAAGAAGATCGCCGACGCCTGGGAGGAGCAGAAGGCGATCAAGGAGGTCATGCTCTTCCTGCAGACCGTGGAGGTGTCCACCTCCATCGCCGTGCGGATCTACAAGAAGTACGGTGACGCGTCGATCTCCGTGGTCAAGAACCAGCCCTACCGGCTGGCCGCCGACGTCTGGGGCATCGGGTTCCTGACCGCCGACAGGATCGCCCAGTCCGTCGGCATCCCGCACGACAGTCCGGAGCGGGTCAAGGCGGGGCTCCAGTACGCGCTGTCGCAATCCGCCGACCAGGGGAACTGCTTCCTGCCCGAGGAGCGGCTGATCGCCGACGCCGTGAAGCTGCTCCAGGTCGACACCGGGCTCGTCATCGAATGCCTGGCCGAACTCGCGGAGCCGGCCGAGGACGGCGGCGACCCCGGTGTCGTACGGGAGAGGGTGCCCGCGGCGGACGGCGACGCGCAGGAGTCCGTCACCGCCGTCTACCTCGTCCCCTTCCACCGTGCCGAACTCTCCCTCTCCGCCCAGCTGCTGCGGCTGCTGCGCACCGGGCAGGACCGGATGCCGGGGTTCCGGGACGTGGCCTGGGACAAGGCGCTCGGGTGGCTCAAGGGGCGCACGGGAGCCGATCTCGCGCCCGAGCAGGAGGCGGCCGTCAAGCTGGCGCTGACCGAGAAGGTCGCGGTGCTGACCGGCGGGCCCGGCTGCGGCAAGTCGTTCACCGTGCGCTCGATCGTGGAGCTGGCCCGCGCGAAGAAGGCGAAGGTGGTGCTGGCCGCGCCGACCGGGCGGGCCGCCAAGCGGCTGTCCGAGCTGACCGGCGCCGAGGCCTCCACGGTTCACCGGCTGCTTGAGCTGAAGCCCGGCGGCGACGCGGCGTACGACAAGGACCGGCCGCTGGACGCCGACCTGATCGTCGTCGACGAGGCCTCCATGCTGGACCTGCTGCTCGCCAACAAGCTGGTCAAGGCCGTGCCGCCGGGTGCCCACCTGCTGTTCGTCGGGGACGTGGACCAGCTGCCGAGCGTGGGCGCGGGTGAGGTGCTCCGGGACCTGCTGGCCGACGGCGGCCCGCTTCCCGCCGTCCGCCTCACCCGCGTCTTCCGCCAGGCCCAGCAGTCCGGGGTGGTGACCAACGCGCACCGGATCAACTCCGGGCAGCACCCGCTCACCGACGGCATGAAGGACTTCTTCCTCTTCGTCGAGGACGACACCGAGGAGGCGGGCCGGCTCACTGTGGACGTGGCGGCGCGGCGGATCCCGGCCCGGTTCGGGCTCGACCCGCGCCGGGACGTGCAGGTGCTCGCGCCCATGCACCGGGGCCCGGCAGGCGCCGGCACGCTCAACGGGCTGCTCCAGCAGGCCGTCACCCCGGGCCGCCCGGATCTCCCCGAGAAGCGGTTCGGCGGGCGGGTCTTCCGGGTCGGCGACAAGGTCACCCAGATCCGCAACAATTACGAGAAGGGGGAGAACGGCGTCTTCAACGGCACCGTGGGCGTGGTCACCTCGCTCGACCCGGTCGACCAGCGCCTGACGGTGCTGACGGACGAGGACGAGGAAGTCCCCTACGAGTTCGACGAGCTGGACGAGCTGGCGCACGCGTACGCGGTGACCATCCACCGCTCGCAGGGCAGCGAGTATCCAGCCGTCGTCATCCCGGTGACCACCGGCGCCTGGATGATGCTCCAGCGGAACCTGCTGTACACGGCCGTGACCCGGGCCAAGAAGCTGGTCGTCCTGGTCGGCTCGCGCAAGGCGATCGGCCAGGCGGTGCGCACGGTGTCGGCGGGGCGCCGGTGCACGGCGCTGGATTTCCGGCTCAAGGGGTCCTGAGGCACAAAAAAGCTCCGGATGTCCCGCAAGTACGACAAAAATACACGAACAGGCCCGGTCGGCGCGGCGTCCGCCCCACCCGCACCCCGGCATCACAAAAAATGATCGATCAAACGAGTCGCAAAGGTCACAGAAGACTTCCCGTCGCCGGGCCGAGGGGGCAGGATGAGCAGGTTGGCGGCACTGAGTGCCGCCCATAGGCCCAATGGTCGACCCCGAGTGCACTCTCCTGAGCCAAATGGGGGATGGTAGAGACAGTCAGGGCACCTCGAAGATGAGGCACTACGTCGGTGAGGGAAGACGTGAGCGACAACTCTGTAGTACTGCGGTACGACGGCGGCGAGTACACCTACCCGGTGGTCGACAGCACCGTCGGCGACAAGGGCTTCGACATCGGGAAGCTCCGCGCCCAGACCGGTCTGGTGACTCTGGACAGCGGCTACGGCAACACGGCAGCGTACAAATCCGCCGTCACCTACCTCGACGGCGAGCAGGGCATTCTGCGGTACCGCGGCTACCCCATCGAGCAGCTGGCCGAGCGCTCCACCTTCCTGGAGGTGGCCTACCTGCTCATCAACGGTGAGCTGCCGACCGTCGACGAGCTCTCCACCTTCAAGAACGAGATCACGCGGCACACCCTGCTGCACGAGGACGTCAAGAACTTCTACAAGGGCTTCCCGCGCGACGCCCACCCGATGGCGATGCTGTCCTCGGTCGTCTCGGCGCTGTCCACCTTCTACCAGGACAGCCACAACCCCTTCGACGAGAAGCAGCGCGACCTGTCCACGGTCCGCCTGCTCGCCAAGCTCCCGACGATCGCGGCGTACGCGTACAAGAAGTCGATCGGTCACCCGTTCGTCTACCCGCGCAACGACCTCTCCTACGTCGAGAACTTCCTGCGGATGACCTTCTCGGTCCCCGCCGACGACTTCGAGCCGGACCCGGTCGTCGTCTCCGCGCTGGACAAGCTGCTCATCCTGCACGCGGACCACGAGCAGAACTGTTCGACCTCCACGGTCCGCCTGGTCGGCTCCTCGCAGGCCAACATGTTCGCCTCCATCTCGGCCGGCATCAACGCGCTGTGGGGCCCGCTGCACGGCGGCGCCAACCAGTCGGTGCTGGAGATGCTGGAGGGCATCCGCGACTCCGGCTCCGACGTCGACACCTTCATCCGCAAGGTGAAGAACAAGGAGGACGGCGTCCGCCTGATGGGCTTCGGCCACCGGGTCTACAAGAACTTCGACCCGCGCGCCAAGATCATCAAGGCCGCCGCGCACGACGTGCTCTCGGCGCTGGGCAAGTCGGACGAGCTGCTCGACATCGCCCTCAAGCTGGAGGAGCACGCGCTCTCCGACGACTACTTCGTCGAGCGCAAGCTCTACCCGAACGTCGACTTCTACACCGGCCTGATCTACCGGGCCATGGGCTTCCCGACCGAGATGTTCACGGTCCTGTTCGCCCTGGGCCGGCTGCCGGGCTGGATCGCCCAGTGGCAGGAAATGATCAAGGAGCCGGGTTCCCGCATCGGCCGCCCGCGCCAGATCTACACGGGCATCGTCGAGCGCGACTTCGTCCCGGTCGAGGAGCGCTGAGGCACACCGCCTCGCGGGCCGCGTGCCCCTGGGCCCCGTGTCTGCCGGTCGAGTCCGAGGCCGGCGGGTGCGGGGCTTCGTGCTGCGCCCGAAGCACGCCGGAACGCGAAAGACGCCCTGGCGCCAGTCCCCCCACGGGCCGACGACCAGGGCGCCTTCCCATGTCCCGGTAACGGATTCCCCCCACGGGATCCGGCCGGGCGTCTGTGGAGACCAGCGCCTGAACCGCTGTACTGCCGTACCACCGCAGGGCCGTGACGCCGCGGTGCCGTACTACCGCACCGCGGCACTGCACTACCGCCCTACTGCGCTCTGCCGGGACAGCGCACGCCCGGGAGGGCCGCTCAAAGCTTCCCGATGTACGTGCCCCGGCAACGCAATTCCAGGGAAGTCCCCCAAGACATCCCCAGACGTCAGTCGGCGCCCCCCAAGACGCTTCCTGACATCGCCAAACTTAGACCTTCGAACCCCTTCGATGGTTACGTTCACGTCACTGTGACATGCGTCTCTTGCTTATGCCCCATAGGTGCGCAAGAGCCCTGATATGGCGATCGAGGCCCAAGCGTAAGGAAGATGCGCGAGCCTTGTGAAGAGCTTATGTGAGGCGCGCGCCGGACTCCAGGGGGTCCGGCACTTTGTCCCGGCCGGGCACCCGCGGGGCGCCCGGCCGGGACCTGCTCAGCGGAACCTGCGCAGCCGCAGGCTGTTGGTCACCACGAACACCGAGGAGAACGCCATCGCCGCGCCCGCGATCATCGGGTTGAGCAGCCCGGCGGCGGCCAGCGGCAGCGCGGCCACGTTGTAGCCGAAGGCCCACACGAGGTTGCCCTTGATCGTGGCCAGCGTCCGCCGGGAGAGCCGGATGGCGTCACCGGCCACCCGCAGGTCGCCGCGGACCAGGGTCAGGTCGCCGGCCTCGATGGCGGCGTCCGTGCCGGTGCCCATCGCCAGGCCCAGGTCGGCGGTGGCGAGCGCGGCGGCGTCGTTGACCCCGTCGCCGACCATGGCCACGGTCCGGCCCTCGGCCTGGAGGCGCCGTACGGCCTCGACCTTGTCCTCGGGCAGCACCTCGGCGATCACGTCACCGGCGTCGATGCCGACCGCCCGTGCCACCGACTCGGCCACCGGCCGGTTGTCACCGGTCAGCAG
Organism: Streptomyces sp. NPDC056160; assembly: GCF_042268205.1. Lineage (NCBI taxonomy): Bacteria > Bacillati > Actinomycetota > Actinomycetes > Kitasatosporales > Streptomycetaceae > Streptomyces > Streptomyces sp. NPDC056160. The sequence goes on along the minus strand of NZ_JBHJUW010000088.1, from coordinate 7,452 downwards.
CACCGGCCGCAGCCCCAGCGCGCGCAGCTGCCCCACGGCCTCGGCGCTGGTCTCCTTGACCGCGTCCGCCACGGCGACGACACCCCGTGCCACGCCGTCCCAGCCGACCACGACGGCCGTACGCCCGCTCTCCTCGGCCTCGCGCCGCGCCCGGTCCACATCCTCGGGCAGCTCCTCGAACAGCCGCCCGACGGCGACCTCGTGGCCCTCGACGCGCCCGCGTACGCCCCGCCCGGGGACGTTCTCGAAGTGCTCGGCCGCGGGCAGCGGTCCGACGCGCTCCTCGGCGCCGGCCGCGACCGCACGGGCCACCGGGTGCTCGGAGGCGTGCTCCAGGGCGCCCGCGAGGCGCAGCAGCAGCTTCTCGTCGGTGTCCTCGGCCGCGTACACCTCCTGGAGGGTCATCCGGCCGGTGGTCACCGTCCCGGTCTTGTCCAGGACGACCGTGTCGACGCGGCGGGTGGACTCCAGTACCTCGGGGCCCTTGATGAGGATGCCGAGCTGGGCGCCGCGGCCGGTGCCGACCATCAGCGCGGTCGGCGTGGCCAGTCCCAGCGCGCACGGGCAGGCGATGATCAGGACCGCGACCGCCGCCGTGAACGAGGCGGTGACGTCCCCGGTGGACAGCAGCCAGGCCAGCAGCGTGCCGACGGCGATGAGCAGGACGACGGGCACGAAGACCGCCGAGATCCGGTCGGCCAGCCGCTGCACCTGGGCCTTGCCGTTCTGCGCGTCCTCGACCAGCCGCGCCATCCGGGCCAGCTGGGTGTCGGCGCCGACCCGGGTGGCCTCGACCACCAGCCGGCCGCCCGCGTTGACGGTGGCGCCCGTGACCGCGTCGCCCACGCCCACGTCCACCGGTACGGACTCGCCGGTCAGCATGGAGGCGTCCACCGCCGAGGCGCCCTCGACGACCGTGCCGTCGGTGGCGACCTTCTCGCCGGGCCGTACGACGAAACGGTCGCCGGCGGCCAGCGCGGACACCGGCATCCGGACCTCGCGGCCGTCCCGCAGCACCGACACGTCCTTGGCGCCCAGTTCCAGCAGGGCGCGCAGCGCGGCGCCCGCCCGCCGCTTGGAGCGGGCCTCCAGGTAGCGGCCGAGCAGGATGAACGCCACGACCCCGGAGGCGACCTCCAGGTAGATCGTCGAGGCGGCGTCCATCCGGGAGACGGTCAGCCGGAACTCGTCGTGCATGCCGGGCATGCCCGCGTCACCGAGGAAGAGCGCCCACAGGGACCAGCCGAACGCGGCGAGCGTGCCGACCGAGACCAGCGTGTCCATGGTGGCGGCGCCGTGCCGGGCGTTGGTGAGCGCGGCGCGGTGGAAGGGCAGGGCGCCCCAGACCACGACCGGCGCGGCCAGGGTCAGCGCCAGCCACTGCCAGTTGTCGAACTGGAGGGCGGGGACCATGGAGAGCAGGACGACCGGGACGGCGAGCAGCGCGGAAACGATCAGGCGCTGCCGCAGGGTGGTCAGTTCCGGGTCGGCGGCGGGCGCGGCGCCCGTGTCCCCGGGGGCGGGCTCCGGCTCCGGGGGCGGCGGTTCCTCGGCCGTGTAACCCGTCTTCACCACGGTCGCGACGAGATCGGACACCGCTACCCCCCGGGGGTAGCTCACCTTCGCCTTCTCGGTGGCGAAGTTGACGGTCGCGCTCACGCCCTCCATCCGGTTGAGCTTCTTCTCGACGCGGGCCGCGCAGGAGGCGCAGGTCATCCCGCCGATGAGCAGCTCGACCTCGGAGGTCTGGGCGGTGCCGGAGGCGGCGGGCGTGCCGGCGGGTGCCGCCGGCCCGGCGGGCGTGACTGTCCCGGCGGGTGTCGCTGTCCTGGTGGTGGTGCTGGTCATGTCCGTACTCCAGAGAACGGACCGGGCCGTACGGAACCAGTATCAGCTGGTCGATACGGCCCGGTGTCGAGAGATACGCGAGAGATGCGCCGGATGTTCAGGCGCGGCCGACGAGCTCGAAGCCCGCCTCGTCCACCGCCGCGCGCACCGCGGCCTCCTCCAGCGGGGTGGCGGAGACCACGGTGACCTCGCCGGTCGAGGCGACGGCCTTCACCGCGCCGACGCCCGGCAGTTCGGAGATCTCGGCGGAGACGGAGCCCTCGCAGTGGCCACAGCTCATTCCGCTCACCTTGTAGACGGTGGTGACGGTTTCCGGCGTCTCGGTCTGGGCGGTCATGTCGCTCTCCTCGTCGTGGCGTGGGGGATGGGAGTGCCCCAGAGGGGCTCACTTCACTCGACACTATACCCCTAGGGGGTATTTTTCAAAGGAGCGGCGCGCGCTGCGCGCGTTAGCGTTCCCTCCAGGGAGCAGCGGGTCTGCGGGTCCCCCGCCGACGGAACGGGACTCCCCGGTGGTGGAAGGCGAGGGCGGTCGGTGCGGGCTGTGGTGTTCGAGCGGTTCGGGGAGCCGGCAGAGGTGCGTGAGGTCGCGGACCCGAGGCCGGCGGAGCACGGGGTCGTGGTACGGGTCGAGGCGACCGGCCTGTGCCGCAGCGACTGGCACGGCTGGCAGGGGCACGACCCCGGCATCTCGCTGCCGCACGTGCCGGGCCACGAACTGGCCGGCCTGGTCGAGACGGCGGGCCCGCGCGTCACCAGGTGGCGGCCCGGCGACCGGGTGACCGTGCCCTTCGTCTGTGCCTGCGGCACCTGCGCCGCCTGCGCGGCGGGCGACCAGCAGGTCTGTGCGCGCCAGACCCAGCCCGGGTTCACCCATTGGGGTTCGTTCGCCCAGTACGTGGCGCTCGACCACGCCGACGTGAACCTCGTCGCCGTACCCGGTGAGCTGTCGTCCGCGACCGCCGCCTCGCTCGGCTGCCGCTTCGCCACCGCCTTCCGCGCGGTGGTCCGGCAGGGCCGGGTCGCCGCGGGCGAGTGGGTCGCCGTGCACGGGTGCGGCGGCGTGGGGTTGTCAGCGGTGATGATCGCGGCGGCGTGCGGGGCGCGGGTGGTCGCGGTGGACGTGTCGCCGCGCGCCCTGGAACTGGCGCGGAGCTTCGGCGCGGCGCGGACGGTGGACGCCGCCGCGGTCCCGGACACGGCGGCGGCGGTCCGCGAGGTGACCGGCGGCGGCGCCCACCTCTCCCTGGACGCGCTCGGCTCGCCCGCCACCTGCGCCGCCTCCGTCGACGGGCTGCGCCGGCGGGGCCGCCACGTCCAGGTCGGCCTGCTGCCCTCGGCGAGCGGCACCACGCCGGTGCCGATGGCCCGCGTGATCGCGCTGGAACTGGAGGTCCTCGGCAGCCACGGCATGGCCGCGCACGCCTACCCGGAGCTGCTGCGGCTCGTGGTGGCGGGCGCCGTGCGCCCCGATCTGCTGGTGACCAGGTCCATCGGGCTGTCGGCCGCCCCGCAGGCACTCGCGGAGATGGGGGCGGCACCGGGTGCCGGAGTCACGGTCGTGGACCCCTGGCGCTGAGCGGACCGCGCGGGACGGGGCGGCGGGGACGGGCCCGCCCGGCACGGGGTGGGTGGGGCGGGCGCCCGGGACAGGACGGCACCGCCCGCCCGGGACGAGGCGGGCGGAGTGGGCAGCCGGTGCGGGACGAGGTGGTCGGGGGGAACGGCCGGCGCGGCGCAAGGCGGCCGACCCGGGACAGAGCAGCCAGGGGGCTGGTCGGTCGGGCCGGGGGTGGCCGGGGGTCAGTCGGCCCCGCGGCGGCCCCGGTTGCCCGGGCGTGCGGCGACCCAGGCGCGGACCGTGTCCGCGTACCAGTAGGGCCTGCCGCCCTCGACGTGGTCGGGCGGCGGGAGCAGGCCGTGTTTGCGGTAGGACCGCACGGTGTCCGGCTGCACCCGGATGTGTGCGGCGATCTCCTTGTACGTCCAGAGCCTTCGGTCGGTCATGACGTGCACCTCCCCGCGCGCCGCGGGGGCGGCCGGGCGGCCGTCGGGGGAGCCGGGCGCGCGCCGGCGATCAGTTGAGCCTGTGCCGCGTGAACGAGGCGCGGACGGCAGCGGCAAGGGCCTGTCGGAGGGATGTGACACACAGGACACGGACCCGGGACTTGTGTGACGAAGGCGTTGCTTTTGTGACAGAGCCGGGTCGGCCGGGCCGGTCGGGACTGGCGGACCCGAGGGGCCCGAGGGGTCCAGGTGCGCGGCGGGGCGCGGGCACGCCTTCCCCCACCCGTTCCCTTCTCGTCCGAATGTCCGGACAAAGCATTGACAGGTCTCCGCCTCCGGCACTAGAACCGGGGGAGCCGACACGAAGGGGAACCGATGGTGTACGACGTGATCACCATGGGGCGGATCGGAGTGGACCTGTACCCGTTGCAGACGGGCGTGCCGCTGGCCCGCGTGTCCGCCTTCGGCAAGTTCCTGGGCGGCTCGGCGACGAACGTCGCGGTCGCCGCCGCCCGCCTGGGCCGCCGTACGGCGGTGATCACGCGGACCGGGGACGACCCCTTCGGCGCCTACCTCCACGAGGCGCTGCGCGGTTTCGGCGTCGACGACCGCTACGTCACGGCGGTGCCCGGCCTGCCCACGCCGGTCACTTTCTGCGAGGTGTTCCCGCCGGACGACTTCCCGCTCTACTTCTACCGGTTGCCGAAGGCGCCCGACCTGGAGATCGAGGCCCGGGACCTCGACCTGGCCGCGATCGGCGGGGCGCGGGTCTTCTGGGTCACCGGCACCGGGCTGAGCGAGGAGCCGAGCCGTACGGCGACCCTCGCCGCGCTCGCCCACCGGGCGAAGTCCGGCCCGACGGTCTTCGACCTCGACTGGCGCCCCATGTTCTGGCGCGACCCGGCCGCCGCCCGCCCCTTCTACGCCGAGGCCCTGCGGCACGCCACCGTCGCCGTCGGCAACCTCGACGAGGTGGAGGTCGCCACCGGCCTGCGCGACCCGCACGCCGCCGCCCGCGCCCTGCTGGACGCCGGGGTCGAGCTGGCGGTCGTGAAACAGGGACCCAAGGGCGTCCTCGCCCTCACCAGCAGGGGCGAGACGGCCGAGGTGCCGCCGCTGCCGGTCGAGGTCCTCAACGGCCTCGGCGCCGGAGACGCCTTCGGCGGCTCGCTGTGCCACGGGCTCCTCTCCGGCTGGGACCTGGAGCGCGTCATGCGCCACGCCAACGCCGCGGGCGCCATCGTCGCCTCCCGGCTCGAATGCTCTTCCGCGATGCCCACCGCCGCCGAGGTGGAGTCGGCCCTGGCGGCCGGTGCGGTGCGGTGAGAGCGGCGACCGGAAGCACGGCCGGAACCGATCGCACGCCCGGAACCGATCGCACGCCCGGAACCGATCGCACGCCCGGAACCGGCCGTACGCCCGGAGCCAGATGCACGGCCGAAACCGGACGCACGCAAGGCGGCAGGCGTGCGACGGGAACCGCGCGTGCGACGGGAACCGCGCGCACGGCAGGAACCCCGCGCACGGTCGGCAGCGCGTGCTGCGGACGCCGGGCGAGCGCCGGTTGTACGGTGCAGATATCCGCCGGTCCGGCGCGAGAAGAGTTCCAAACCCCGGGCGGGAGGCGCACGTTGGGTGGGAGCACCCGGGCGCCGTACGCCGCCCGGCCACCGATCGCCTCCGGCGCGGGAGGCCGCTTCGCCCTGGCAGGAGCGAAGTGCGAGCGACGACTCCCCGCCCGCTACGGCCCCGCGCCGGAGGTCCGCCGCATCCGCAGGTTCCGGGGCTGCCGCCCCCGCGCGAGGAAGGGGAGCGCGGGCGGGACGGCGGAGACTCCCACATGTGTCTACGCCGACCGGTGAACCGCAGACACAGTGTCGGGCGCGGTCCGGGCGCGTTGCTGGTGGGATGGTCTCGTGACGGCGACCGCACCCCGAGCCGGCGGCCCCGGACCCCTTCCGGGACCGGCCCCGGCCGCTGTCGCGGCACATGAGCCCCACGAACGGCACGTCTCGACCCGACGCCGCCATCTGCGAAGGAGTGACCCGGCATGACGAAGATCGTCAACCACTGGATCGGCGGGAAGGCCGTCGAAGGCGCCTCGGGGTCGTACGGGCCGGTGACGGACCCGGCGACCGGCGCGGTCACCACGAAGGTGGCCTTCGCCTCCGTGGAGGAGGTGGACGCGGCCGTGGCCGCCGCGCAGGACGCCTACCGCACCTGGGGCCAGTCCTCCCTGGCCCAGCGCACCACGATCCTCTTCCGCTTCCGCGCCCTGCTGGACGCGCACCGCGACGAGATCGCCGCACTGATCACCGCCGAGCACGGCAAGGTGCACTCCGACGCGCTCGGCGAGGTCGCGCGCGGCCTGGAGATCGTCGACCTGGCCTGCGGCATCAACGTGCAGCTCAAGGGCGAGCTGTCGACGCAGGTCGCCACGCGCGTGGACGTGTCCTCGCTCCGGCAGCCGCTGGGCGTGGTCGCGGGCATCACGCCGTTCAACTTCCCGGCGATGGTCCCGATGTGGATGTTCCCGATCGCCATCGCCTGCGGCAACACCTTCGTGCTGAAGCCGAGCGAGAAGGACCCGTCGGCCTCGCTGAAGATCGCCGAGCTGCTGTCCGAGGCCGGGCTGCCGGACGGCGTGTTCAACGTCGTCCAGGGCGACAAGGTGGCCGTGGACCGCCTCCTGGAGCACCCGGACGTCAAGGCGGTCTCCTTCGTCGGCTCCACGCCGATCGCCCGCCACATCCACACCACGGCCGCCGCCAACGGCAAGCGCGTGCAGGCGCTGGGCGGCGCCAAGAACCACATGCTGGTGCTGCCGGACGCCGACCTGGACGCGGCGGCGGACGCGGCGGTCTCGGCGGCGTACGGCTCGGCCGGCGAGCGTTGCATGGCCGTCTCGGCCGTCGTCGCGGTCGGCTCCATCGCCGACGAACTGGTCGGGAAGATCCGCGAGCGCGCCGAGAAGATCAAGATCGGTCCGGGCACCGACCCGTCCTCCGAGATGGGCCCGCTGATCACCGCCGCCCACCGCGACAAGGTCGCCTCCTACGTGAAGGGCGCGGCCGACGAGGGCTGCGAGGTCGTCCTGGACGGCACCGGCTACAGCGTGGAGGGCTACGAGGACGGCCACTGGATCGGCCTGTCGCTGCTCGACCGGGTGCCGACCACGGCGAAGGCGTACCAGGACGAGATCTTCGGCCCGGTGCTGTGCGTGCTGCGCGTGGACACCTACGAAGACGGCGTGTCCCTGATCAACGCCTCGCCGTTCGGCAACGGCACCGCGATCTTCACCCGGGACGGCGGCGCCGCCCGCCGCTTCCAGCTCGAGGTCGAGGCCGGCATGGTCGGCGTGAACGTCCCGATCCCGGTGCCGGTGGGCTACCACTCCTTCGGCGGCTGGAAGGACTCGCTCTTCGGCGACCACCACGTCTACGGCAACGACGGCACCCACTTCTACACCCGCGGCAAGGTCGTCACCACCCGCTGGCCCGACCCGGCCGACGCCCCCGCCGGTGTCGACCTCGGGTTCCCGCGCAACCACTGAGAGCGACCAGAGGCACCGTCGCGGCCGTCCGGATAACGGACGGC
>NZ_JBHJUW010000087.1:0-35466 GCF_042268205.1 Streptomyces sp. NPDC056160 | reverse complement strand
CCCCGGCCGCGCCACGCCGACTCCGACCCGGAGCCCCAGGGCGCCCCCTCGGCCACCGCGGGGGGCGGTGCGCCCGGCCCGGACGCGAGCGCGCCGGCGTCCTGCCGGGTCCGCTACCACCTCGTCGACCGGTGGCCCGGCGGCTTCCAGGCCGCCGTCACCGTCACCACCGGCCGGGCGCTGGACGCCTGGCGGATCGCCTGGACCTTCGGCGGCGGCGGGCGCGTCACGCAGATGTGGGACGCCACGCTCGCCCAGAGCGGCGACCGCGTCACCGCCGCCTCCCTCGCCTACAACCGGTCCGTCCCCGCGGGCGGCACCCTCTCCTTCGGTTTCGTCGCCTCGGGCGACGGCGGCGAGGCGACACCCCGCGCCTTCACGCTCGACGGACAGGCCTGCCGCGAGGGATGAGCCGTCCGCCGGCGGCGGAGCGGCCCACGAGCGACCTCGGAGAACGGGGCTTGGGGGCCGGGCGCGCCCATGCGCCGCGGGCGCCGGCGCTGCCCGCTACGCCCAGTCCGCCGGCCCGTGGGCGTACCGCCGCTCAGCGCCGCCCGGTCCGCCGGCCGGTGGGTGGGCCCCCGCTGCCCGTTCCTCTCTCACGTCTCCCGCGCGAGGGCGGGAGCGTGCCGCTGCTGCCAACTCCTCTCTCGCGCAGTGGAGGGGAGGGCGCTGCCGCTGCCAACTCATCTCTCACGTCTCCCGCGCGAGGGGGAGCGTGCCGCTGCTGCCCGCCGCGCCTCCGCCCGACGGCCGGAAAGCGTGCCGGGGCGGCAAGCGGAACCCGGCTGACGGAGGCTGCGTCACCGTCCTCTCACCCCCTCCTCACCTCGCCATCACCGCCTCCTTGCCGGGAAAACCTGAGTTCTCGCCAAAAGCGGGTGATCGGCAGTTTCCGGCCGCGGGGGACACCCGGCGCCGCCGCGCCGGGTCTGACCTCACGCTCCTCCCCACGAGCCGGGGCCTGACGGCGGGCCGGGCGCGGGCTCCGGGACGGTCGGCACCGTACGACCGCGGCACACGCGAGCGGTCCACCTGCCAGCTCCCTGATTACTGACCAGTACACGAATGTGGCGTAATTCACTCGCCCTAAATCGACGCTCTGTCACCATCATCGCCAACGAGGCACAGGCATCCGGACTGCGGCGGGGGGCGTGGCATGGGGCTGCTCGGCGGTGAGCTGGCATTCGCGCATGCCCTGACTGCCCAGGAACGTGAGAGCGTGATGGCGCTCGGCAGCCGCAAGAACTACCCGGCGGACGCCCATCTCCTGACCGAGGGGGACCGGTCGAGCCACGTCCTGATCATCGACCGGGGCTGGGTGACCGTCTCCGTGTCGACGGACCGCGGCGCCCCCGGGCTGATACTCGGGCTGCGCGGCCCCGGCGAACTCCTCGGCGAGATGGCCGCGCTGGACCCGCACCCGCGCAGCGCCACCGTGCGCGCGCTCGGACCCGTCGAGGCCCAGGTCATCTCCGGGGACGCCTTCCGCCGCTTCCTCGCCCTGCACCCCCGCGTCAGCGGTCTGGTGATACGTCAGCTCACCTTCCGGCTCCGCAGCGCCGACCAGGAACGGTCCGCGCTCGCCTCCCTCACCGTGCTGCAACGCCTGGCCAGCCGGCTCACCGAACTTTCCGGAGCCTCCGCCTCCACGGGCCCCTACGCCCCCTCCCGGGCGAGCCCCCCGGCCGGCCCACGGCCCGCCGGCCCCGTCGTCCGACTGGCCCAGGACGAACTGGCCGCCACGGTCGGCGCCACCCGCGAGGCGGTCGCCAAGGCCCTGCGCCTGCTGCGCACCCAGAACATCGTCCGGACCGGCAACAGGATGGTGGAAGTCCTCGACCCCGGCCTGCTCGCGCTCCTCGCGGACGGCCATCAGGAGTAGCTCCCGCCCCGACGTGTGTAAACGGCTACAGACGGCCCCGGTTCCGCGGAGCAGACTCTGAGGAACGGAACACCGAGACCACCAGCTCTTCGGCAAGCGCACAGAACTCGCAGGGGGACACGGGTGAACCACGACGCCACCGAACTCACCGAAGCGCACTACGAGTTGGTGATCAGTGTCGACGCCAGACGGTCGGGCCAGTACGACGACGTCGACAAGCAGCGGATGCGCGCCCGTATCTACCGTGTGCTGGAGACGGCCTTCACGCACGCCGCGGTCCTCCCGGACGCCCTGCACACCGAGGACCGCGGGGACGGTGTGCTGCTGGCGGTGCAGGGCAGGGTCGCGGCCACCCGCCTGCTCGGCCTGTGGCTGGTCGAGGTGCACGAGAAGCTGCGGGAGGAGAACCGCGGCCTGCGGGTGCCCCTGGGGCTGCGGATCGGCATGCACGTCGGCCCGGTCCGCCACGACGACCGGGGCATCAGCGGACGCGCCGTCGACCTCGCCTGCCGGCTCGCCGACTCCTCCGTCGCCCGGCGGCTCCTGGACGCGGAGGACGCCGACCTCGTCCTGGTGACCTCCGCGTCCCTGTACGAGGAAGTGGTCGGCAGCGGCGGCAAGTTCATCGAGCCCGAGCGCTACGCCCCCGCCCGGCTGGAACTCAAGGAGGGCGAGGTCACCGCCTGGTTCCACCTGCCCGGCCGGCCCGCTCCCCAGATCCCCGCGACCACCCCGCCGGTCCCGGACGGCGCCCGGCCCCGCCCCGCCGCCGAGGACCCCGCGCCCGAGGGCGAGGGGCCGTCCGGCGCCGCCGCACCCGTCGCGGACCCGCCGCCGGCCCAGTACACCGTGCACGGGGACATGTCCCAGCACCACGACAACGTGTACCAGCAGCCCGTGCACATCGGCCGGAGCACCGGCCGCGAATCCGAGCAGCGGAAGGGCTGAGCCGAGTGAGCGACGAACCGCAGGCGGACGGCCCGGCCGAACAGCCCCCGGAAAGGCCGGTGCGCCGAGACAGGCCGGACAAGCCCGGCGGCGCGGAGAAACCGGACCGTGGGCGCGTCCCGCGGGGCGAGGAGAAGAGGGACAGGCGCGAGCGCTCCCGGGACGAGGGGGCCGACGGCGGCGGGCGCGGGTCCCGGTCCGACGACGAGGACCCGGACGACACCGCCGGACAGGACGGTGAGAAGGAAAGGGACAAGGAAAGGGACAAGGAGAAGGACCGGGAGCGGGAGAAGGAGCGGGAGCGCGCCGCCGGGCGGTTCAAGGAACACACCCGCGACCCCCTGGCCGAGGAGGAGAGCGAGGACGGCACCACCGACCTCGCCGCGGCCGCCCGCACCCGCCGCGCCACCCGGCAACTGTTCGACGTCGGCCGTGACTTCACCAGCTTCGACCGCAACTACTTCCGCAGCGCCCACATCGGCGACGTCAACCTGCTCCTCGACAGCCGCAGGTCAGGCGTGGCCATGCGCAGCGGGCCGGTGCCCGACGAGGAACTGCGCAGGCTCCGCCGTATCCACGTGGAACCGCAGGGGTACGTGCAACTGCGCCACGCGCTCCGGGCCCGCCGCCTGCTGGTGCTCGGCGCCGCCCCGGGCACCGGGCGGACGAGCACGGCCCTCTCCCTGCTCGACGAGGTCACCACCCGCGCCCCGCACGGCAGCGGCCCGCAGCCCGCCTCCGGCCACCGGGTGCGACGGGTGGACCCGGACGACGGAGTACGCCAACTGGCCGTCTCGCTGGGCCAGTCGCGGGGCGAGGAGGACGAGGAGGGCCGCCCCGGCGGCGGATTCCTGCTGGAGGTGTCCCTCACCCGGCCCGGCGCGCTTCCCCCCGCCGAGATGGACCTCGACGAACTGGCCGCGGCCCTGGACCGCCACGACGCCTTCGCGGTCGTCGTCGTGTCCGTCGGCGCGGCGGCCAACCCGCTGCTCGCCGGCCGGTACGGCATGCTCTGCCCGCCCGCGCCGACCCAGGAACTGCTGCGCACCCGGCTGCGCGAGCGCCTGGAGCGCCACGCGGCCCGGTCACCGCGGGGCGCGGACGCCCGCCCGGACGACCTGCTGGCCCGCGCCGAGGCACTCGCCGACCGCGACGACGTCAAGGACGCCGTGGGACTGAAGGACCTGCGACCCGCCGAGGCCGAACTGCTCGCCTCGCTGCTGGCCGGGCACGTGCTCGGGGACGTATCCCGGGAGGCGCTGCTGTCCGGGTGCCGCAGCCTGGCCGCCGCCCAGGCCCAGGAGTGGTTCGCCGGTGTGGACCGCGCGCTGACGGCGCCCGCGGCCGAGCCGGACGGGAGGACGGCACGGCCTGGGACGGCCACCCTGTTCCACCCGGTGGCGTTCCGGATCGCCCTCGCCGTACTGGGCGGCGCCCCGCACAGCGCGGTGGCCTCCGCCGCCCATCTGCTGACCTGGGAACTGTCCGTGCAGTGCGACCCGGACAATACCCCGGCCCGCCCGCTGTTCTGCGACGACCCGGACGCCGACCTGGCGCTCTCGCGCGCCGAACTGACCGACGGCACGGTCGAGGTGGCCGGTGCGGAGGTCCCGGCCCGGCTGATCTGGTACCGGGGTTCCGCGCTGCCGTCCGCCGTCCTGGCCGAGCTGTGGGACCGGCACTTCCCGACCCGGGCGCCGGTGATGCGCTGGCTGCGGCTGCTGGCCGACGACCCGCGCCCCCAGGTGTGGATGCGTGCCGCGGTCGCCGCGGGCGAGCTGTGCGTCCGCGACTTCGACCACGGCTACACGGAACTGGTCCGGCCCCTCGCGGAGGCGCCCACGCCGCTGCGGCGGATCTTCGCGGCCACCACGCTGGACCAGGCCGCACGGCACGCCTCGCACCGGGGGGCCGTGCACCGGCTGGTCGGCGAGTGGAGCCGGCACGGCACGACGCGGCTGCGCTGGACGGCGGCGATGGCACTCGGCTACGGCAACGCCGCCGCCACCACCGACGACACCCTGGACGCGCTGGCCCGCATCGGCAGCCACGGCGACGGGGACCAGCTCGCCGTCGCCTCCTTCAACGTCGTACGGCTGCTGGCGCTGCCCGACGCGGCCCGGGTGCTGTCCCGGATGGCCGAGTGGACCCACCACAAGCGCGAGCGGTACCAGGACATGGGCCTGGTCACCACCGTCCGGCTCGCCCTGACCACCGTCGAGGAGGTGCTGACGGACGACCCCGACTCCCCGCTGGCCGACCGCGGCGACTGGCCGCTGCCGCTCGCCCTCGCCGCCGACCGCCCCGCCCTCGTCGGCCCCATGGCCGACCTGATGTGGACGGCGCTCAACACCGCGCGGTCCAAGGACGTGGCGATGGACGCGCTGGAGACGCTGCTGCGCTCGGCGGTGCGCAAGGACGGGACCGAGTGGACCCGGCCGGGGCTGGCGGCGCTGCTGCCGGCGCTGGCCACCGAGGAGTACGACCGGCGGCGGCTGGACTGGCTGCTGCGCCGCATGATGAACGACCCGGAGAAGCCGCTGCCCGACGCCCGGGCGCGCGACTTGTGGCGGCTCGCCGTCGCACCGCGACGGCCGGCACGCCAGGAGCCGTCGCGTCAGGAGCCGTCGCGTCAGGAGCCGTCGCGTCAGGACCCGTCGCGCCGGGAACCGGCGCGCGGTGGTCCACCGCGCCAGGAACCCGATCGCGGTGGTCCACCGCGCCGGGAGCGGTCACGCCGGGAGGGGACGCGCGAGGAGGAGAGGCATGGCTGAGGACGAGAACCGCGCCGGTGCCGGGGGCCCGGCGCCCGCCGGGCCGTTCCTTCGGGAGTACACGCCGACGGGCGGCTACCCGCCGGTCAGCGCCCAGCGGGCCTCCGTGGTGTTCTACCGCAACGGCGGCTACAGCGTGATCACCGTCGGCGGCATCCAGCACGTCGGCAAGCGCGCCCTGGCCCGGCCGTACACCGTCTGCGAGATCGCCCAGGGCACCTTCGTGACCACCCTCGACATGGAGCTGCCCGCCGCCGGCGGCACCAGCTTCTTCAAGGCCGAGGTGGACATCGAGTGGGAGGTGACCGACCCGCACCTGGCCGCCGTCAACGTCGTGACCGACGTCGCCGGGCGCCTGACCTCCCCGGTCCTGGAACGGCTGCGCGAGGTCACCCTCGGCTACCCCGTCACCGAGGCCGACCAGGCCAACCGGCTCATTACCCAGGAGTGCGTCGCCGGGCGCTGGAGCGACCTGGGCGGCGAACTCGGGCTGCGGGTACGGCTCTACGTCCGGCTGGGCGTGGACGACGAGGCCATCGCGTACGCGCAGAAGAAGCGCGAGGTGCACGCCGACGCCGAGGTGACCCGGGTGCGCCAGGACGAGTTCCGGCGCATGCTGCGCGGCGGCGACATGGAACAGCTCACCTACATGCTGGCCGCCGACCCCGACGGCGCCAAGGACTTCCTGGAGAAGATCCGCCAGGAGGGCCGGCAGGACGAGAAGGACCGCCTGGACCGGCTGTACTCCATGGCCATGGCGGGCGAACTGCACGCCGCGGACGTGGAGACGCAGGTCCTCAACCTCCTCAACCAGGGCCGCGGACGCCCCATCCAGGGGCCCATCGGCTCGGGTCCCGCCCGCCGGGAGCCGCGCCGCCTGGAGGCGGGCGAGGAACGGCCGTTCACCCCGGACTGGGCCTCGGACGAACCGCCGCGCCGCAGGCCGGCGCGGACGGACTCCCTGTGGGACGAGCCCGTACCCGGCAGCTCCGACCGCTCGGAGCGCTACCCGGCCGACGACGCGGACCAGGACCCGCCCCGCCGGGTCCACCGGGTCCACCGGCCCGAGCCGTACGACCCGTACGACGACGACCCGGACCGCGAGCCGCCCCGCCGCACCCGTACCGGCGACGACCCGGACCGCGAGCCGCCCCGCCGCACCCGTACCGGCGACGACCCGGACCGCGAGCCGCCCCGCCGCAGCCGTCGCGACGACGACGGCTGGCCCTGGGCGGATGAGGACCGGTGACCGCCGACGGGGGCGCCCAGACCTCCTCCGACCCGGTCGTGCCCGTGCCGAACGGGGGTCGGCACAGCCACGACCGGGCGGAGGAGCGCATCGCCGAACGGCTGCTCAACACGGTCCGCGAGGACCTGGGGAGGGCCGACTCGAAGGCGGCCGTACTGCTGTCGGGAACGCTGGCCCTGCCCGCGTTCCTGGTCGGCTGGCACGGCCCGCCCGGCTGGCACGGACCCGCCGACCTGACGCTCGTCCTGGCCGGGGTGTTCTGGGCCGTCGCGGTCGGCGCCCTGGTGGGGGCGCTGCTGCCGCGCACCGGCACGGTCCGCGGCGGGAACGGGGTGACGTACTTCGGTGACCTGGTGGCCCCGCGCGACCTGGCGGGGCTGACCGCCCGGGTCGCCGACGCCGGCCTCGATCCCACCCGCTGGCTGCTCGTCCAGGCGGTGGACGTCAGCTCGATCCTGTCCGCCAAGTACCGCGCCATCCGCTGGGGAGTGGGCTCGCTCGCCCCGTCCTCCGCACTGGCCCTGGTCTGGGGCCTTACCTCGCGCTGAGGCACGCGGCCGGGCCCGCACAGAGCACCGAAGACAGACACGAACCAAAGAAACAGGGGACGCGGTGGGAAGAGTCACGGGAAGACGGCAGACAGGAAGGGGCCGGGCGCGCCGCGCCGCGGTCTCGGCGCTGGGCGGCGCCGCGGTGCTCGTGTCCCTGCTGGCCCCGGCCGGCCGGGGCACGGCGCCGGTGGCGGACGCCGTCCCGGCGTTCCCGGCGGTCAACTACGCGGTCGCCGTGGACGAGTCGGCCAGTCTCACGCCCGACGACATGAAGGCCGAGAAGGCCGCCGCCGCGCGGATCGCGCTCGGCGACGTCTCCTCCGACTCCCACGTCACGGTCTACGGCTTCGCCGCCGCGGAGTCCGCCGACCAGCGCGCGGTGGACCCGGTCTGCCCGCGGACCGCGCTGGACGCGGCGGGCCGCGAGACGATCGACACGTGCGTCGGCCGACTGCGCGGCCGCAAGAAGGACGAGGGCACCGGCACCGACTTCCCGAGCGCGATACGCCAGGGCGTGCACGACCTCACCGACGGCACCGACTCCTCCCAGCCGCGGGTCCTGTTCCTGCTCACCGACGGGAAACTGGACGTCACCGGCAGCCCCGCCTACGGCGACCCGGCCCACCGCACCGCCGAGGGCGAACGCCAGCTCAAGCAGGAACTCGCGAACGCCGCCGCCCACGGCGTGCAGGTCTGGCCGCTCGGCTTCGGCGCCGACCCGGACAAGCAGCAGCTCGACCGGATGGCCGCCGGCGGCTTCCAGAAGGGCTGCGTCGCCCTGCCCTCCGCCGCGCCGAAGGCGCACAAGGTGTCCGGGTCCAGGGACATCGGCAGCACGCTGGAGGAGATCTTCGCCGCCGCCCACTGCCTGCGCCACGAACAGGGCCCCAGCAAACGCCCGCCCGCCACCCTGGACATCGGCATCTCGCCGCTGGCGACCGTGGGCAGCATCGTCGTCGACAAGGGCGACCCCGCGGTCAAGATCACCTACTACGACCCCCGAGGCAACAAGGTGCCCACGCACGGCACCTACGAGAAGTCCGGCTTCGAACTGGCCGGCGGCTCCGGGACCGTGGAGGCGCTCAAGGTCGTGGACCCGCTGCCCGGCACCTGGAAGGTGAAGGCCGAGGCCCCCGAGGGACACCGCTCCCTGCCCGTCGCCGTCAGCGTGCTGTGGCAGGGCGAACTGCGCGGCGCCCTCACCGCCGACCCGCCCTCACCGCAGGCCGGCGAGAAGGTCACGGTCACCATGCGGCTCCAGACCCGCGAGGGCTACGAGATCAAGGACCCGCGCGACTACGCGGGACTGCGCGTGGCCGGCCGGCTGACCGGCGCGGGCCTGACCCCGCAGACCGTGAACCTCACCGACGACGGCACGCGACCCGACCGCACGGCGGGCGACGGCTTCTTCGCCGGCACCGTGCAGGTCCCCGGCAGCGCCAGGGGCACCCTGAAGGTGAGCGCCACCCTCACCGCCTCCGGCCTCAAGGCCGACACCCGCGACCTGGGCATCGACGTGGCGCCCGGCCCCCCGCCCGTCACCGCGCCGCTCGACCTGCCCGCCGCGGACGTCCACCCCGGCGCGACCGTCACCGGCACCCTCGACGTCCACAACAGCAGCACCACCGCGCACACCCTGCACCTGTCCGTCGCCGACGTACGCTCCGGGCTGCTCTCCGTCAGCCCGGCCACCGTGACGCTCGCGCCGGGCGAGTCGGGCACCCGCAAGGTGAGCATCGAGGTGGCCCCCGCGGGCGTCTTCGGCGACCGCCTCGGCGACGGACTGAGCCTCGCCGCCACCGTCGAGGTCACCGACGCCACCGACGGGAACCGGGCCCTGGCGGCCTCCCCGCTCTCCCTGCGGGTCACGCCCGAGCCCGGCATCTGGGACCAGTACTGGTGGGCGTTCGTGATCGCGGCCGTCGTGCTCGTCCTCCTCGTCCTGGCCGCCGTCGCCTGGTCCCGGCTGCGCCGGCGCCGCCGGGACCCGTACGGGCTGAGACTGCACCTGGTCTCCGAGGACGGCGACCTGCTGTACGAGCACAAGGCCGGACGCGGCAACAAGAAGCAGTGGTACGAGTTCGCGATCGCCGAGGCCCACCGCAACCCCCGCCTGGAGAAGCGCAACCACGGCGGCCCCTACGCCGTCCGCCGCAACCCCGAGGGCGGAGCGGTCCTGCGCCGGCAGGACGGCCGGACCCCGCTGCGCGCCGGCAGCCGCGTCGCGCTGACCGAACGGCTCTACCTGCAACTGGGTGAGGACACGCACCCGGGCGGCACGCAGCACAGGCACACGACAGCCCCCACCCCCGGCGACGGCGGCACCGGCGGCACCGGCAGCGCCTACGGGGACTACCTGTGACCGCCGGGACGACCGGCCGGCAGGCGCCGCACCGCGTGGCAGCCGATGCGCGCGCAGCGTCCGCCGCGCCGTACTCCACGGCGGCCGCAGAGCACGCCGCGTCCGCCGCAGGGCACTCCACGGCGGGCGCACGGCACTGCGCGCCCGCCGCGCCGCACGCAATCCACGAACGCACCGAGCACGAACCGCGGCCGGCCCGGCCGCGAGCGGGGAGGAAACCATGAAGATCTTCCAGCCGATGCTCTTCGTCGGCCTGGGCGGCACCGGAGGACTCGTCGGCGCCGAACTGGAACGCCGGCTCCGCGTCGAACTGTGCGGCCCCGACGGCATGGCGCTGAGCCGGATGAACGGCCACGCCCCCTTCCAACTGCCCGACTGCCTCCAGTTCGTGTACGCGGACTACAGCGAGAGCGACCTCCAGCGGCTGCCGCAGTTCAACGTGGACCCCTCGCTGCGCGCCGCCTACGCCCGCACCTCGCGCGCCACCCACAACCTGCTGCCCAACTTCGACAGCTCACCCGAAGTGACCAAGATGCTCCGGGCGAGCCTGCGCGAGGAGGTGGCCGGCTGGCTGCCGCCGATCACCGGCGAACCGGAGGTCACCCCACTCCACAACGGTGCCGGGCAGCTGCCCACCGTGGGCCGCGCCGCCCTGTTCGCCACCCTCCGGCACAGCCTCGCCCCGGTCCTGGAACCCCTCGTGCAGGCCATCGACGCGATCGCCAAGTCGGCGGGCGAACTCAGCGAACTGGGCGGCGGCAAGGTCAACGGCTGCGACGTCTTCGTCGCCTTCTCCGTGGCCGGCGGTACCGGCGCCGGGATCTTCCTGGACTACCTGCACCTCATCAACCACGCCTTCCAGATGCGCCGCTTCGACGGCGTCAAGATCTACCCGCTCGTGGTGATGCCGTCCTCGTTCTCCGCGGCCACCGGCGGCGGACGCGAGGCCGAACTCAACGCCGCCCGCGCCCTGGTCGACCTGTTCCGCCTGGTCGACCAGCAGAACGCGCCCACCGAACGCGCCGAGATCGGCGACCTCGACCACGACGCCAAGTTCGGCATCCGCTACCCGGGCACCACCCCGGTCCGGCTGCGCACCGGCATCCTGCCCACCGCGTTCCTGTTCAGTCCCACCGCCGGGATCCGCGCCGACGACCTGCGCCGCTCCATCGTCTCCCTGGTGATGTCGCTGATCGGCACCGAACTGGGCGACGGCCGCACCACGGGCCGCAAGATGGCCGCCGACGACGACTACCAGACCTTCGCGGCCAGCTTCATCAACCGCGGGGTCGCCCGCAGCTCCGTCTCGCCCACCGGCATCGGCAGGCGGGGCGTTTCCACCAGCCTGGTGGCGTCCATGACCGCGCCGATGGACCAGCTGGCCGACCTGGTGGCCGGCCGGATGCTGCGGGAGGCCGTCACGGACCTCGTGGAGCGGCCCCGCGCCGAACTGCGCGAGGGCGCCGTACCGATGATCCGGCAGCTGTTCGCCGACTCCCACCTCGAAGAGCTGTGGGAACGACGGCAGTTGCCGGTGCCCGAACCCGAACCGCTGCCGCGCGGCGGCCGGAACATCGAGACGGCGCTCGGCCAGCGCGTCGCCGACATGCAGGCACTCCTGTCCGACCTGCGCGCCGAGGCCGGCCGGCAGGCCGCCGTCATGGCCGACCGGTTCGCCCCGCGCCCGGCCATCGACAAACTCCTGCAGAGCGCCGACCCCTTCCTCGTCGAACGCGTCGTCAGGGGCGTCCCGGACAGCGAGGAGCAGATCGCCCGGCTCGGCTTCCTCGGCATGCTGGACAGCCGCGCCCGTGCCCCGCAGCGCCCGCCGGGCGTCACGGAGCAGCCGCCGAAGATCCCCCGCGTCAAGGGCCAGCTCGCCGGCCTGGCACCCGCGCGCTGGGGCGACGACGACGTGCAGGCCGCCCTCCAGGAACAGAACACCTGGTACCAGTGGCGCTGCCGCTCGATCTGGCACGAGGCCTGGCGCGAACAGCAGCAGCACTGGCAGCCCCAGGCCGACATGGCCGGCATCGACCTCGACCGCCTGGTGCGGTCCTTCCTCAGCCACAGCGACCAGGAACGCAAGTCCTCCGCGCAAAAGGGCCGCGAACTGTTCGAGGACCGCACCGGCATCTCCTACCTGCTGCCGCCGCAGCGCACCCTCAGCCACTTCTACGAGGACGTCGTCACCCGGCTGCTGCGCCGGGAGAACCTGCGCGAGCAGGACCACGTGTCCGCGCTGCTGCTCAAGCTGATCGACGGCGACACCTGGCGCAAGGTCCACACCCTCAGCCGCCGTGATCCCGAGGGCGCGGTCGCGCGGATCAAGAGCCGGCTCGAGGCCAGGACCACCCGGCTGTTCGCCGAGAGCGGCACCCACCTGGAGGAACGCCCGCTGCTGCCCGCCATGGGCACCCTGCTCGCCGCCGCCGCGGGCGACCGGGACGCCCGCGACCAGGTCAGCAAGGACACGCTCGACGTGTTCGGCCGCAAGCTGGCCGGGCTGCTGCCCGTGGGCTTCACCCCCGAGGGCACCGGGCCGCTGCGCGTCCTGGTCACCCACCCCAGGGTGACGGCGGTGGACGAGGTGCAGGAGTTCCTCGGCAAGACGCTGCGGCTCCCCTCGGACGCCAAGAACTCCGTGGAGTACCGGGGGGTGGAGAGCGACTCCATCACCGTCGTCCTCTTCCGCAGCGAGATGAGCCTCACCCAGGTGCCCGAGGCCCGCAAGGTGCTGCGCCAGTGGGCCCGCGCCAAGGAGAACGAACAGGCCCAGGACGTCCTGCGCTGGCGCCAGCGGCTGGGCTTCAGGGACACCTGGATGGTCAGCGGCGAGGAGGACCGGCGCACCATCCTGCACCGGCTGCTGTGCTGCCTGTGGAACGGCCAGGTGGACGTGCTGGAGGGCGACGCCGCCTCGCCGCAGCGGGTCAGGCTCCGGCTCTTCCCCGACACGGGCCCGGACGTGCCCGGCGTCCGGCTGCGGCTCGGCGACTTCCCCGGCGGCGTGTCGAGCTGGGCGGAGCTGCTGCGCTCCTACGAGCGCTGGACGGTCCTCGACGACGAGGCGACCGTCGAGGACTACTGCTACGAGCTGATGGCCGCACAGCCGCTCGGACTGGCCCGCACGGGCAGCGAACCGCACCCGCTCTTCGTCGACCTGGTCGAGAAGATCGCCCCGCGCCAGCTGGAGCTGCTCGCGGACCGCCGCGAGCGGGGCGGGCAGCGGGTCGAGGGCTGGGTGCGCCCGCTGTGGGAGTTCTGGGCGGAGACCCTCCCGGCGGCGCTCGACAAGGAGTTCGGCGACCAGCGTGCCGTCCAGCCGACCCTGCGCACGCTGCTGGAACACGTACGCGGCGGCACGCCGGCCCGGCCCCGCCTGCGCGAGGACGTACCCGAACCCCGGCGCCCGGCGCCCGAGGACGACGACTTCGGCACGACGCCCGTCGCGCCCCGCGCCTCCCAGTACCGGCGCGAGAGCGAGCGGGACGAGCGGAGCGTGTGGGAGGAACCGGTCGACGACTACGGCACCGGGCGCGGCGTCCGCGACACCCGTGATGCCCGCGACGCCCGCGAAGTCCGCGACGCCCGCGATCCCGGGGGCGGCGGGGAGGCCTGGCGCGGCCGTCGCGAGGACCGCGGCAGGGAGGACCGCGGCTGGGAAGAGGGCAGCAGGGAGGACCGCGGCAGGGAGGACCGTTACGGCGGCGGGCGGTACGGCGACGAGCGCGAGGAGGGCCGAGCGGACGGCCGCGACCGCGGCCCCGCCGGCGCCCGCGACCGGGACTGGGGCCGGGACCGGGACCGGGACGGCGGTGACGACCGGGACGGCGGTGACGACCGGGACCGGGGCTACGACCGGGACCGGGGCTACGACCGGGACCGGGGCCGCGCCTACGACCGGGACCGGGACCGGGAGCGTCGGTCCGGGGGCCGCGCCGAGGGCCGCCCCTCCTTCGACAAGCCCGGCACGGGTGACCGCGACGCCGGTGACCGCCGCGAGGACGTGCGACGCGACGACGTGCGACGCGAGGACGTGCGACGCGACGACGTGCGACGCGAGGAAAGCCGCGGCGACGACCGGGAGCGTCGGGAGGACGACCGGGACCGCCGGGAGGACGGGCCGCGGGTGCCGTGGGACGAGCCCGGCGCCGCGGGACCGTACCCCGGGGCCGGGGACGACTCCCGCGACCGGGACCGCGACAACCCCTGGGACGGTGACGCCCAGTGAGCACACCTCAGGAGGCGCGCGGCGTCATCCACCTGGACCTGCGCGCCGGAGCGGCGGAGCTGGACAGGCCGTCGGCGCTGCGGGCCAGGGTCGCCCGGCAACTGGGCCTGGCCGGCCTGCCGGAACCCGACGACCCGCTGTTCCTGGTGGTCGACACCCCGGCCGGACTCACCGACCACCAACTCCAGTACGAACTCCTCACCGGCTACCGGGCGGTGGGCCAGGTCAGGCTCCTGGTGCTGCTCGTCGGCAGCGCGCCCGGCTCGTACGCGGGCGACGACGAGGCCTTCCAGCCCGACCGTCGGCTGGTGCGCCCCGCCGTGCTGCGCTCCTCGGGCACCGGACTGCTGTGGGCCGGTGACCTGCGTTCCGCCCGCACCGCGCTGGAACGGCCCGCCCCGGACGACCCGGACGCCCTGGCCGTCCTGGTGGACGTGCTGTCGGTGCCCGACCTCTACCTCCACGTGCTGGACGCCGTCCGCTCGCTGCCCGAGGCCGTCGCCGCGCCCGGCGTGCGGCTGCTGGAGCAGGACCTGCCGCCCGAGGTGCGCGACCGGGCCTGGCGCGACGCGCTCACCCGGTTCGCGGGCGAGGACACCGAGCTGCCGACGGATGTGCTGCTGACCGCCTCGTCCGGGGCCGACCTGCCCGAGCCGCTGGGCCGGCTGGTGGCGGCCCGGGGCGGCGGGGACCTCCCGCACCGGGCACCGGGCGGGGTGGCGGACGGCGCCTACCACGCCTGCACGGACGCCCTCGACCGGGCCGAGGGGGAACTGGCCGGGCTGCGGACCCTGCCGGGCCTGCTGCGGGCCTCGCGCCGTGCGGCCTTCGAGGCGGACGTCGAACAGGCGCGCCAGGCGCTCGACGAGTACCGGGAGCTGGCGGGGGCGGCCCTGCGCAGCGGCGGCGGGACCGCGCCCTCCGCCGCCGAGTCGGGCGCCCGGCTCGCCGCACTCGGCCTGCGGGTGCCGCCCGCGGGCGGGGTGAAGGAGCAGATCCGGGAGGGGCTGAAGGAGTTCGCGGGCAAGCTGCTGGCGCAGGGGCTGCCGCTGCGGTCGGTGGCACAGCGTTTCACCGGCCTGGCCGGGCGGGTCGAGCCGGTCCCTGGTTCGGCGCTGCTGCCCAAGCTCGCCGCCCTCCCGCACCCCGGAAGGGGCTCCCGCGACGACCCCTCCGGGACCGGCGCCGTCGAACCCGCCCCGCCCTTGGCAGGTCTCGCCGCGGCCGGGGCGGGGCTGCTGGGCGCCCTGTGGCCGTGGCCCTTCCTCGCCCTCGCACTGGCCGTTCCACTGCTGTTCGTCGCCACGGCGCTGCTCGGCTCGTCCCGGCTGCGCGACTCGGGACGGCCGGGCCGCTGGGCCGTGGCCCCCGGGGTCGCGGCGTTCGGCGGCGCGGTGGCCGGCGCGGTGGTGGCGTACGCGGCCGGGCCGCCGGTCTGGCTGGGCACCATCGGCCTGCTGATCGGCCTCGGCCTCGCGGTGGAGACGGCCCGCAGGCTCTGGCGCGCCGCAGCCGCGTCCTGGGCGCCGGGCCGGGTGACCGACGTGATGCGGCGGTCGCTGGACGGGCTCGACGCGCTGCTGGCCGAGGCGGTGCGGGAGCACTGGGCCGTCGAGGAGCGCCTGGAGTGTGCGGACGCCGCCCGGTCCGTCGCCGGCGTGCTCCGGGCGACGGCCGCCGCCGCCGAGGCCGAGGCGCTGCCGGAGACGGCGCCCGAGACGGAACGGCTCGCGTCCGACGGCGCGCCGCGCGCCGCCGCTCGGCCGGACACCGCCCCGGCCGCCGACGGCTGGCTCTCCAGCGCCTCGGTCCTGGAGACGGACGACCCCGCCGGAGCCGACGACGAGGACTGGGCGCGCATGTACGCCTACAAGGAGGAGACCCCGGCCGCGGTGCCCGAAGCGGACGCGGCATGGCTCGACGGGCGCGAGGAGAGCCACGACGACGCCACCGCCCGGGCGGACCGCACGAAGGAAGCGCCGCGCTGGCTGGAGCGCGAGAGCGGCGAGGGCGGACCGGAACTGGTCGCCACGCTGGCCGGGGACCTGACCGACGCCGCCCAGCTGGCGCTGGTCCCGTACTGGCGTGCCGAGCGCGGCCAGGCCGGCACCTCCGCGGTGCGGCGAACCGAGGAACGGGTCCGCGAACTGCTGTCGACGGCCCGCCACCACCTGCGGCGCAACGGCGTGCTGTCGGCGCCCCCCTTCGCCGCGGCCCGCCGGGTCCGAGCGGGCTCCGCCAGCCTGCTCGGCACCGACCCCTACCGCCCGGCCCGACTGGTCGGCGCGGAGGCCGACCGGCAGGCCGTGGTGCAGCTGTCCTCGCCCGAGCAGGGCGCGCTGCTCAGCCGCGACCCGGCGGACGCGCGGTGGATCAGGTTCGCCCCGGGGGCCGTGCGCGACGAGGTCGAGAAGGCCTGGCGGGCCGAGGGTGCGCCGCAGCCGGAGGACGTCCTGTGGACGTCGTCGGGACGGTACGCCGGCCTGGTACGGCTGACGCCGCTGCGGTCGGGCGTCGTGGACACCGTCCGCTCCCGCCACGGCTCCGCGCCCGGCGGCCCCAGGAACCCGTACGACGCGACGGGTACGTACGACGACGGGGATCCGTACGACGCGACGGGTACGTACGACGACGGGAATCCGTACGACGCGACGGGCCCGTACGACACGCCCGACGCGTTCGACCGGGGAAGCGGCGCGTTCGACCGGGGAAGCGACGCGTTCGACCGGGGAAGCGGCGCGTTCGACCGGGGAAGCGACGCGTACGACCGGGGAAGCGACGCGTACGGCCGGCCGGTCGAGGACCGACGGGAGGGCGACCGAGGCGACCGAGGTGCTCGCGAGGACCGCTGGGGGAGTCACCGGGTGGACGACTGGGGGGACGGCGGCCAGGACGGCCGGGGGAACGGCCGGGAGGACGGCGAGCGCCGATGACCCGCTTCCGCACCCACGGTGCCCGCCCCGGCCCCGCACGCCCGCACCCACCGGTGCACGTGCACACGTACGAAGGAAAGGACCGCCGGTGACCAGCCCCACGCACTCCGCCGGGCCCGGCCAGGGCGGTGCGCCGCCCGGCAAACTCGTGTTCACCACGCCCGCGGGCGGGCGCCGCGTCGCGCCCGTCCGCTTCGGCCGGGAGTCCCGCCGGGACCGGCTGCTGCCCCAGCTGATCCGCAACTGCCTGCTGGACGACGAGGGACAGCAGTGCGTGCAGGTCCGCCTGACCGCCGAGGACGCGGCGAACCCGGCGGCGCGCGCCCTCCTGGAGACCGAGACCGGCACCGCCCTGCACCTGCACCGCCTGCTCGGCGACACCGCCTACGCGCCGCTCTTCCCGCGGGTCGTCGGCCACGAACTCGACACGGCCGAGCCGTTCCTGCTCTACGCCGCCCCGCGCGGGATCGCCGCCGCGCGGACCCACGTCATGGCGGCGAGCGACCAGCAGCGCTTCACCCGGGACCTGATGACGGCCCTGTGCGTGCTGGACGGGCAGGGCCTGGTGCTCCGCGGCCTGTCCCCGGCGACCGTCCTGTGGGACGGCGCCAGGGTCCAGCTGTGGGGGCTGGAGGCGGTGACCCGGGCCGGACGGCCGCGCAGCCCGTGGGGCAGGCTGCCGTTCTGCTCGCCCGAGCAGCGCCGCGGCGAAGGACTCGCCGACTCGCGGGACGCGGTGTGGAGCGCCGCCCAGGTGCTCTACCGGCTGGTGACCGGACGGCCGGGACCCGCCGACGGGGCACCGGCCGACCTGGACGAACACCGGGTGCTCGACCGGATGTTCCGCCGGGCCTTCGACCCGCGGGCCGCCGGCCGGCCGACGCCCGCCGAAGTGCTCGACCTGGTGGCGCCGGGCGCCGGTGACCGCATCCGCCTGACCGTGCCCGCCGACGAGACGCGCCCGCACCGGGAGGCGTTCGAGGAGGCGCTGCGGCTCAAGCGGCAGGCTCCCCTCGCCCGTCCCCGGGACGGTTCCGGGGCCCCGGGCGAGCGCGGCAACGGCGAAGTGCTCTGCCCGTACTGCCTGCAGACCATCCAGCTGGACCTGACGAAACTGTTCGTCGCCGACAACACGATGCAGTACAAGCAGCCGTTGGACGTCTCCGGCATCAGCAACCCCGTGGTGCTGGACGACATCATGCGCGGCGCCGTCCAGAAGTGCGCGGCGGACCCGGACTTCCCCGAGCACGTCATCCCGGTGCCCTACCTGACGAACGGCCGTCCGCTGACCGTCGCGATGGTCGGGCAGTCCTCCACCGGCAAGAGCCATCTGCTGACCCAGATGATCGCCGCGATCACCGACGGCGGACTTGAGCCGTTCGGCCTGACCTGGCAGTCGGTCAACCCCGAGCAGCACGCCCGGTTCGTGCGCGAACGGGTGCAGCCGCTGCGCAACGGCAACGTGCTCGACCACACCGCCGCGCTGGGTCTGGACGACTTCGCCCGGTTCGTGGAGTCGCTGCTGATCACCGATGCCCGCGGGCAGGTCCGCCCCGTCGCCTTCTTCGACCTCGGCGGCGAGGACCTGGTCCGCACCGACGCGGCGCTGCGGTTCCTGCTCGGGGTCGACGCCCTGGTCTTCGTCGTCGACCCGGCGCTGGCCCTCCCGCTGCCCGAGCTGGACCACGCCAGGCAGCGCTGGGGAGTCGAGGTGAACCGCGACGGCGACGTCGCCTTCGGCACCGTCCTGGACAGGCTGCCGAAGAACGGCCCGTACCTCGACGTCCCGGCCGCGATGGTGCTCGGCAAGGCGGACCTGCTGCGGTTCCGGCCGCCCGTCGACCGCTGGCTGAGCCGGCCGCCCGCCACCTCCCTCGACCCCGCGCTGGTGCGCGCGGAGAGCCGGGACGTGCACAGTCTGCTGCGCGGGCACGCGGGCCAGGCCTGGCTGCGGCCCTTCGACGCGATCCGCCGCTGCACCCTGCACATCGCCTCCGCCACCGGCGGCCAGGAGGACCGCGGCCGCTATCCGGCGGGAGCCGGGCCGCGAAGGGTGCTGGAACCCCTGCTGGCGCTGCTCGCGATGCACGGGCTGATCGACGTGCCGGGCGGCGCCGAGGCGTTCGCGGTGGGGGAGACACCCGGGTTCGAGACGGTACCCGGCCGCCGGGCGCCGGGCCCCGGCAGCACGGCCGGTGGCACGGCTGGTGGAACGACCGGCGGCACGGCCGGTGGAGCGGCGGGAGGGGAATTCAGGTGAACGACTTCCAGGGCCGCGAGCCCGTGCACCAGGTCGTCTTCCGCTGGGACGGCAACCGCGGACGCCAGGGCACCGGCATGAACGCCGTCGCCTACTCCTGCCCGCCCGAGCGGGCCGCCGAACTCGCCCGCGAACTGGGCTCGTTGCTGTGGATGTCCGGAGCGGCGGCAGCACGGCCGAGCGTCGTGCGCACCGTCTCCCGCGACGGCCACGTCATGCTCGTCCAGCGCTGGCCCACCACCGACCCGGGCGGCCGGCCCAGCACGGTCAGCCATGTCCTCGTCGGGCCGCCCGGCACGCTGAAGACCCGCCAGTGCCTCGGCCTCGCCCACGGCGGCTGGAGCGTACAGGAGAAGGCCGAGCAGGCCTCCGGGCAGCAGGACGCGATCGAAGGCGCCCGGCTCGACGACCTGGCCCTGTCCCGGCTGCCCCGCATGCTGGAACAACTGCCCACGGTCAAGCACGCGCTCACCCAGATCACTGCCGAACTGCTGCGTGACCCGGCCCAGCGGGTCTCTCTGCTCCTGGGCGAACGCAACCCGGTCGACTGGCCGGACCGGAGCCAGGTGCCCCTGGTCTACCTCGGCCTGTTCCTCATCTTCGGCTCCTGGCTGGGCCACGAGTGGACGTTCGCCACGTACGACACCGTGGACACCCACCCGCTCCGGCTCACCGCCGTCCCGCGCTGGGAACCGGACACGGGCGGCTTTGGCCCGCTGGCCCGCGTCATGGGCCGGGCGCCGGACGGGCGCCGGATCGAACTCGGCGCGGCGGCGGAGCTGGTGAAACACCTCCTCGCGCACCGGGAGGCGCCCGCCGGCGTTCCGCAACTGGTCGAGGACCTGCCCGACGGCGCGGTCCTGGACTGGGACCGGCGGCGTGCCCGGCTCCAGGAGATCCTGGACACCGACCACCCGACCGCCCGCACCGCACCACCGCCCCGACCCGCCCGGCCCACGCACCCGGACCGCGGCGAACCCTTCGACCGCAGTGAACCCTTCGGCCGAAGCGAACCCTTCGGCCGAAGCGAACCCTTCGGCCGAAGCGAACCCTTCGGCCGCAGTGAACCCTACGACCGAAGGGACCCCCTCCACCGCAGCGAAGCCCTCGACACGAGCGAGCCCTTCCGCCCGAGCGAGCCCTTCCACCGCAGCGAACCGGCCGACCGCACCCAGCCGGCCACAGCGACCGACCGCACCCCGTCGACCGCACCGGCCGACCGGAACGAGCAGCCGACGGAACAGGCCTACGGGACCGCCGCACCCGACTGGTCCCCCGCACCCGACTGGCCCTCCGGTCCTGCCGGAGCCCCCGGGCCTGACAGGACCGACTACTGGTCCCACGGGACAGCCGGCGTGGACAGTGCCGCCGCGCCTGACAGGGCGTCCGGCACCGGCAGAGGCGCCCGGGCCGACCGGGCAGACAGGGCTGACAGGGCTGACAGGGCCGACAGGGCCGACAGGACGGACGGCACCGACCGGACCGATGAAGTCCTCCCGGCCCCGGAGAGCGGCGGGTTTCGCACCGACCACCCGGGCGAACGGACCGCGAGGGCCGACCAGAACGAACCGGCCCAGCGGGCCGGAAGGGCCGGCCAGGCCGAACGCGCCGACCAGAACGAACGGGCCGCTCAAGCCGACCGTGACGCCCAAGCCACCCGAGCCGCCCGGGCCGACTGGAACAGCCGGGCCCACTGGACCGACGCGAACCTCCCGGCACCCGCTCCGGGGCCGCGACAGGGGCCGCCTCCGCCCCCTGCCCAGCCGCCCCTGCCGACGGTACCGGCCGCTCCCGCGACGCCCCCGCCGGCCATCGCCCCGGCAACCGGCCCCCGACCCCCGTACCCCCCGCTCGTACCCCACGCGAGCCCTGAGGGGGCGGCCGCAGGGAGCCTCCCGGACGGTCCCGACGCGCACGGGCTCCGCCGGGAGCTGCGCGGCCACCGGCCCGGTGACGGCCCGCGGCGCACCGTCCTGGCGGCGGAGCTGAGCACGCGGCCGGACGGATTCCTCCTGGACGAGCTGCGCTCCGGTCAACTCCCTTACGAGTCGCTGGACCTGGTGCTGACCGAGCTGGGCAGACCCGAACGCCTGCGGGTGCGCCGCCCGGAGATGCGCCACGAACTGTGTGCCGAAGTGCTGCGCAGGGGCCTGTACTTCACTCCGCAGGCGCCCGGTGCGGACCAGGTGTCCAGGGCGGTCCTGGCCGAACGGGCGACCGTGCTCTTCCAGTGGGCGGTGGCCCCGCTGGCCCGGGACGAACGCTATGCGCTCGACCTGCGGGAGCTGATGCACCGCATGAGTCGGGACCCCCACCCCGCCGCGGGCACCTGGCTCCGCCAAAGCCTCGTCGAACCGCCGGACGGCAAGGTCCCCGACCTGCCCCCGACCGTGTGGAGCCAGGTCCTGCGGGACGTGATCAGCCGGAACGGCAGGCCGCCCGCCGCGCCGTCGGCGCCCCAGGAACCCCCACCGCCCGAGCCGGACTCCCGGCCCCCCGTGAACAGGGCGGCCTGGGTGGTCGCAGGAGCCGTGGGCGCGATCGTCCTCTTCATCGTGCTCGTGGTGACCCTGGCCTACGTCTGACGCACGCCCGCGGCGCCCGGAGGGAAAATCCGTGGCGCCCGGGAGCGGACGCCCCTAGGGTGAGGGACACATCAGGCGGTGGCCGTCGGCCGCCGCCGTCGGCCCGACGAGAAACAGGAGGTGTGACCCATGGCTGTCTCCGTGATGGGCGCTGCCCGCAACCACCAGAGCATCCACACCACCTCCGCGGTCTCCGGCTGACACATTCACCTGCTTGACCCGTGCCCTCCCGGTACGGGCGGTCGGGGCCGCCCTTGTGAAGGGTTCCCCTTGTCTCTCTCCGCTTCTCCTTCCTCCGCTTCTCCTTCCTCCGTTTCCTCCTCCCCTTCGCCCTCCTCCTTCGGGGAGCACCCGCTCGTCCACTACGGCTGGGACGACGGCTGGGCGGCGGAGTTCGCCCCGTACGCCGAGCAGGGCCTGCTGGCCGGCCGGGTGCTGCGGGTCGACCGCGGGCAGTGCGACGTCGCCACCGCGGGCGGGGTGCTGCGCGCGGACACCGCCTTCGTCACCCCGCACGACCCGATGCGCGTCGTCTGCACCGGCGACTGGGTCGCCGTCGAGCCCGGCGGCAACCCGCGTTACGTGCGGACCTACCTCCCGCGCCGCACCGCATTCCTGCGCTCCACCTCCTCCAAGCGGTCCGAGGGGCAGATCCTCGCCGCCAACGTGGACCACGCGATCGTCGCCGTGTCGCTGGCCTTCGAGATCGACCTCGGCCGCATCGAGCGGTTCCTGGCCCTGGCCTGGGAGTCGGGTGCCCAGCCGCTGGTCGTGCTGACCAAGGCCGACCTCGTACCGGACCCGGCGACGCTGTCGTACCTCGTCCAGGACGTGGAGACGGCGGCGCCCGGCGTTCCGGTGCTGCCGGTCAGCGCGCTGACGGGGGACGGGCTCGACGTCCTCGTCGCCGCCGTCAGCGCGGGGACCTCCGTGCTGCTCGGCCAGTCCGGAGCCGGCAAGTCGACCCTCGCCAACGCGCTGAGGGGCGAGGACGTGATGGAGGTGCAGGCCGCCCGGGACGTCGACGGCAAGGGCCGGCACACCACGACCACCCGCAACCTGCTCGTGCTGCCCGGCGGCGGCGTACTGATCGACACGCCCGGGTTGCGCGGGGTGGGCCTGTGGGACGCCGAGAGCGGGGTCGGACAGGTGTTCTCCGAGATCGAGGAGCTGGCCGCGCGGTGCCGGTTCCACGACTGCGCCCACCTGCGCGAGCCCGGCTGCGCGGTGCTGGCCGCCGTCGACGCGGGTGAACTGCCCGAGCGGCGACTGGAGAGCTACCGCAAGCTGCTGCGCGAGAACCAGCGCATCGTCGCGAAGACCGACGCGCGGCTGCGTGCGGAGATCCGGCGGGACTGGAAGCGCAAGGGCGCGGAGGGCCGGGCCGCCATGGAGGCGAAGCGCGGACGCTGGGCGTAGGTTCCTCCGACAGGGTCCTCCGACAGGGTCCTCGAACAGGTCCTCAAGGCGTCACCAGGCCCGTGTCCGATTTCCGCCAGCGCCGATCCGGGCCGGGGGCGGACACTGGACAGCGTGACGGACAGCGTGATGGACGAGGACAGCAGGTACGAGGCGGTGCGCAGCCGGGACGGCCGGTTCGACGGCGAGTTCTTCTTCGCGGTCGCCACGACCGGGATCTACTGCCGTCCCAGCTGCCCGGCCATGACCCCGAGACAGCGCAACGTGCGGTACTTCGCCACGGCCGCCGCCGCCCAGGGCGCGGGCTTCCGGGCCTGCCGGCGGTGCCGGCCGGACGCGGTGCCCGGCTCGGCCGCGTGGAACGTACGGGCGGACGTCGTCGGCCGGGCCATGCGGCTGATCGGCGACGGCGTGATCGACCGGGAGGGCGTCGGCGGTCTCGCCGTACGGCTCGGCTACAGCGCGCGGCAGGTGCAGCGGCAGCTCACCGCCGAGGTGGGCGCCGGGCCGGTCGCCCTCGCCCGGGCGCAGCGCGCGCACACCGCGCGCGTCCTGCTCCAGACCACCGGCCTGCCCGTGACGCAGATCGCCTTCGCGGCCGGGTTCGCCAGCGTGCGGCAGTTCAACGACACGATCCGCGAGGTCTACGCGGCGACCCCGAGCGAGCTGCGGGCCGCCGCCCCCCGGACCAGGCACCGCCGGGCCGCCGTGCCGACCGCCGGGATACCGCTGCGGCTGGCCCACCGGGGGCCGTACCAGGCCGGGCCGGTCTTCGACCTGCTCCAGCGCGAGGCCGTGCCGGGTGTCGAGGAGGTGAGCGGCGCGGCCGGCGCACGGACCTACCGGCGCACCCTGCGGCTGCCCTACGGCACCGGGATCGTCGCCGTCGACGAGCGCCCCGGCGCCCCGCGCACCGCGTCCGGCGCCCACCCGGGCGGCTGGCTGGAGGCCCGGCTGCACCTGACCGACCCCCGCGACCTGACGACGGCCGTGCAGCGGCTGCGGCGGCTGTTCGACCTCGACGCGGATCCGTACGCCGTCGACGACCGGCTCGGCGCCGATCCGGGGCTGGCCCCGCTGGTCGCCGCCCGGCCGGGGCTGCGCTCGCCGGGGGCCGCGGACCCGGAGGAGGCCGCGCTGCGGGCGCTGCTGGAGCCGGCAGCGGCCGGGGAGCTGGTACGGCGCTACGGCAAGGCCCTGGACGCACCCTGCGGCACCCTGACCCACCTGTTCCCCGAACCGGCCGTCGTCGCCGGGGCGGAACCCGAGGGACCCCTGGGCGCGCTGGCCGCCGCCCTCGCCGACGGCACCGTCCGGCTCGACCCGGGCGCCGACCGCGACGAGGCGCACCGGGCGCTGCTCGCCCTGCCCGGCCTCGACGCCGCCGCGGTCGCCGCCATCCGCACCCGCGCCCTCGGCGACCCCGACGTGGCCCCGCCCTGCGCGGCCGCCCCCGACAGCTGGCGCCCCTGGCGCTCGTACGCCCTGCACCACCTGCGTGCGGCGAAGGAGTTGGAGATCCGATGACCACCGACACGACCACCGACACGACCACCGACACGACCACCGACACGACCACCGACACGACCACCGCCATCACCAGCGACGTGATGACCGACAGGAGCACCGGCCCGACAACCGGCACGACCACCGCGACGACGGCCGAAGCGGCCGTGGAGGCGACGTACTGGACGCGGTGCGAGAGCCCCCTCGGATCGCTGCTCCTCACCGCCGACGCGGACGGCGTCCTCACCTCCCTGTCCGTGCCCCGCCAGAAGGGCGGCCGCACGGTGGGGGAGGGGTGGCGGCACGACCCGGGGCCGTTCCGCGCGGCCGAGGAGCAGTTGCGGGCGTACTTCGCCGGTGAACTCAAGGAGTTCGCCCTGCCGTTGCGCGCCCACGGCACCGCGTTCAGGGAACGGGTGTGGACCGCCCTGGACACCGTTCCGTACGGCACGACCACCACGTACGGCGAGATCGCCGCCCGGATCGGGGCCTCCCGCGCCGCCGTGCGGGCCGTCGGCGGCGCCATCGGCGCCAACCCCCTCCTGGTGCTGCGCCCCTGCCACCGGGTGATCGGCGCGGACGGCTCGCTCACCGGCTACGCGGGCGGCCTGGAGCGCAAGGTGCGGTTGCTCGCCCTGGAGGGCGTGCCGCTGCCGTAGGCCGCCCCGCCCCGCCCCCGCCTCCGTGCCCGCGCCCGCGTCCGGCCCACCCTCCGCCGGTCAGCCGTCCTCCAGGCCCCAGCTGTGGATCCGCCGCGGCCGGATGCGGATCACCTCCTCGCTGAACCGCGGCCCCAACGCGTGCGGGCCGGTGAGGAGTTCGGCCTCTCCCCGGATGTCGACGCCCCGGACCCGCCAGGGGCTGACGCTCACGATGTCGTCGACCACCAGGGCGACCTTCGGGTTCTGCCGCAGGTTGCGCCACTTCTTCGTACGGCCCATCGCCGCGCCGCCGACCAGGATGGTGCCGTCGTCCTGCGGGAAGAAGCCGACGGGGTTGGCCTGCGGCTGCCCCTGCGGATCGACGGTGGCCAGCCGGCCCAGCCGCTGCGTCCTCAGATAGGCGCGTTCCGCCTCCGTGAATTCGGTCATGGCAGCACCCAATCACCCCGTGCGGCCGGCGCGGCAGCCGCATCGGGGCGTCCCCGGCGCCGGGCTCAGCCGCCGGGCCGTTCCCGGGCCACCCAGCCGCGTTCGTAGGCGTGCCAGCCCAGTTGCAGCCGGGTGGTCACGCCGGTCAGCTCCATCAGCCGCTTCACCCGGCGCTGCACGGTCCGCAGGCCCAGGTCGAGCTGTTTGGCGACGCTCGCGTCCGTCAGGCCGGCCAGCAGCAGGGACAGCACCTCCAGGTCGGTGGTGTCCGGTCCCGCCGGGTCCTGCTCGGTGACGCCGGACGCGCCCAGGCGCAGGGGCAGCGCACCCCGCCACACCGACTCGAACAGGCCCGACAGCAGCTCCAGCAGGCCGCTGGAGTGCACGACGAGCGCGGCGGGCTCCGCCATCCTGGAGGTGAGCGGCACCATGGCCAGCGTCCGGTCCGCGATCACGAGTTTGGTCGGCACCTCGTCGACCACGCGCACCTGTTCGTCGCGGCCGAGCGCGGCGGACAGCTCCGTGATGCCGTTCGGCATGTCCAGCACCGCGCGCTCGACCACCACCCGGTAGCGCACCCCGCGGCCCGCGGCCTGTTCCTCGGCCTCGTTCTCCATCCCGGAGACGACCATCGGAGTGTCCGTGACCAGCGCGCACACCTCGTCGACGGCACCCAGCTGCAACTGCACGAAACGCTGCGCGACCGCCGGGGCCCCGGTGACCACCTCGATCAGATCGTGCACCGCCGGCTCGGCCGCCGCCGCCCGGTACTCCTCGGCGAGCAGCGCGGCGGCCAGCTCCGCCTTCTCCAGCTCGTGCCGTTGCTGGGTGAGCAGCGCGCCGAGCGCCACGCCCGGCGGCGCGGCGACCCAGCGGCCCGGCCTGGCCGAGGACTGGGCCGCGAGCCCGTGCCGCTCCAGGCGGCGCAGGGCGCGCTCGGTGTCGTGCTCGCCGAGCATCAGCCGCCGCGCGAGATCGGGCACGTCGGCCGCCCCCACGGACACCAGGGCCCGATACGCCGACTCGTGTCTCTCGTCCAGCCCTATCGCTGCCAGCATCAGCTGCCGTTCCTCCCCTTCAGCGCACGTCACCGACCACGGCGGGCCGGTGGTGGCGGAAAACAGCCACGGCGCAAACCCGCCGCCCGACATCATCGCCGTACCCCTGGTCATCCTGACAAGGTGGCACCACGGAGCGCCGACGGACGGCCCGGCCACCGGGCGGCGGGCGGGGCGGCCCGTGCCGACGCGAACGGCGTGTACGGCGTACGGCGCGCGGGGGCTGCGCGCACGCGGTGGCGGAGGTGCCGAAGGCACCGGAGCCGCCCCGACCGACCCGGACCCGGGTCCCTCAGACGTCGCCGGGCGGTTCTCCCGTGGGGGGTGGGACCGCCCGGCGGCATGGTTCCGCACGGGTATTCGAGGTGTCGTCCGGCGGGCCGTTCCCGGCGCGGGAACGCGTGGGATTTTCCGGATGCCCCGTTTTCATCCCGCCCCCACGGTGGACAATCGGTGGCATGAGCCAGCTGGGGGGAAGGCCCACCGGTCATGAGGACGACTGGTGGCGGCAGTTGTACGACGACTCCACCGAGGACACCGGTCCCGCGGCGGCGGCCGATTCCCTGGACGAACGCTTCGCCTCGGCGGCCGGCACGCTGGGCAGGAGCCCTTCACGGACCGGCCCCGGGGACGAGCACCCGCCCGATCCCGATCCCGATCCCGATCCCGGACCCCCACCAAGTCCTGGGCCGGAAACCGGACCGGGACCCCGACCGGGCCCCGCTCCGGAGTCCGGCGCAACACCCGGGCCGTCCCCGCGGCCGCCGGGAGCGGCCCCCGGACCTGCGGGGCGGCCTGCCGGCCGACCCGGCGACGGACCGGCCGACCGCCCCGGCGACGGACTTCCTGGCCGACCTGCCGACGGGCTTCCTGGCCCACCCGCCGAGGGACCGGTCGACCGGCCCGCCGGCCGGCCCCCGAACACCGCAGCCGAAGGGTGGCAGCGAGCCCCCTGGGAGCCCCCAGCGGCCGTCCCGGCCGGCCCGACGACCTTCCCGCCGGGCCCCCGCGGACCCGAACCCGCCGCTGCCCCGGACTCCGACCCGGCCTTCGCCCCGGATCTCGAAGCCGAGCGCCGTCCCCGGCCCCACCCCGAGCCCCCGGCGCCGGCCGGCAGCGCGCCGGGCGGATACGCACCGCCCCTCCTCGTCACCCACGTGGGCTCCGGGCCGCCCACCTACGACGCTGAGCCCACCGCGCTCCCGGCCGCCGACCCCGACGGGCTCGACGAGCTGGTGCCGGACACGGTGCTGGACGGGGCCAGGTACGGGGCCTGCACCCTGCGGGCCGTCTCCGTGCGGGGGGACTCGCCGCGCTACCGGGGCGAGCCGCGGCGGGACGCGTTGCTCACCGCGCGGTTCGGCGCGGGCGAACAGGCGCTGGTCCTGGTGGCGATGGCCACCGGCGCCCGGGCGAGACCGGACGCCCACCGCGCGGCGGCCGAGGTGTGCCGGTGGATCGCGCGGGCGGTGGGCCGCAGCCACGTCCGGCTGGCCGAGGACATCAGGGCGGCCCGGCGCGGCGACCTGAAGTCGGGCCTGCACCGCCTCACCGACCGCAGTCTCGGCAGGCTCCGCGCAGGCGCCGCCGAACTGGGCGTCCCGCCCGAGGAGTACGCGGCGACGCTGCGCTGCCTGCTCCTGCCCGCCGACCCCGCGTGCCGCACGCGCGTCTTCTTCGGTGTCGGCGCGGGCGGACTCTTCCGGCTGCGGGAGGGCACCTGGCAGGACATCGAACCCCGGGCGGCCGACGGCCCGGCAGCAGACCCGCGGACGGTCTCCCAGTCCTCCCACTCCTCCCACCCGTCCCCTCTGTCCGGTCCGGCCGAGACGCCGGAGGGCGACCGGCTCACCCTGGACCTCGGCCTCCCGGCCCCGCCCGCCGCGTACGCCGTGGACCCGGGCGCGGGTCCGGTGTCCGGACCGCCCCCCGAGCCGTTCCGCTTCCGGGCCTGCCTGACCCGGCCGGGTGACACCCTCCTGATGTGCACGGCGGGCCTCGCCGAGCCCCTGCGCGGCGAGGAGGAACTGGGCGCGCACCTCGCCCGCCGGTGGTCGGACCCGGCACCGCCCGGTCTCGCCGCGTTCCTGGCGGACGCCCAGGTCCGGGTCAAGGGCTACGCGGACGACCGTACGGCCGCGGCCGTGTGGGAGGCGTGAGCGGCCGGGCTGTGAATTCATGGACCCAGGAGTCCGCACCGGGCGACGGCAGCAGGCACCGGCGGGAGCCCCACCAGCCGCAGGGCAGCCGCAGCGCTCAGCAGCCGCCGTCCGGAGACCGAAGGGTGCCGGGAGCATGGCCAAGCAGAACGTCGCAGAGCAGTTCGTCGACATCCTCGTCCGCGCCGGTGTCAGACGCCTGTACGGCGTCGTCGGGGACAGCCTCAACCCGGTCGTCGACGCCGTCCGCCGCAACGCCGCCATCGACTGGATCCACGTGCGCCACGAGGAGACGGCCGCGTTCGCCGCCGGCGCCGAGGCGCAGATCACCGGGAAGCTGGCGGCCTGCGCCGGCTCCTGCGGCCCGGGCAACCTGCACCTCATCAACGGCCTGTACGACGCCCACCGCTCCATGGCCCCGGTCCTCGCTCTCGCCTCGCACATCCCCGCCGGCGAGATCGGGCTCGGCTACTTCCAGGAGACGCACCCGGACCGGCTGTTCCAGGAGTGCAGCCACTACAGCGAGCTGATCTCCAGCCCGAAGCAGATGCCCCGGCTGCTGGACACGGCCATCCAGCACGCGGTCGGCCGCAGCGGGGTCAGCGTCGTCACGCTGCCCGGCGACATCGCGGCCGAGCCCGCCCCCGAGAAGGCCGCCGAGACCGCCATCGTCACCTCCCGGCCCACCGTCCGGCCAGGCGACGCGGAGATCGACCGGCTGGCCCGCATGATCGACGAAGCCGGCAAGGTCACCCTGTTCTGCGGCAGCGGCACGGCGGGCGCGCACGCCGAGGTGATGGAGTTCGCAGGGAAGATCAAGTCACCGGTCGGCCACGCCCTGCGCGGCAAGGAGTTCATCCAGTACGACAACCCGTACGACGTCGGGATGAGCGGGCTGCTCGGCTACGGAGCCGCCTACGAGGCCACCCACGAGTGCGACCTGCTGATCCTGCTCGGCACGGACTTCCCGTACAACGCGTTCCTGCCCGACGACGTGAAGATCGCCCAGGTCGACGTGCGTCCCGAGGTGCTGGGCCGCCGGTCCAAGCTGGACCTCGCCGTGTGGGGCGACGTGAAGGAGACCCTGCGCTGCCTGATCCCGCGCGTGCGGGAGAAGAAGAACCGCCGCTTCCTCGACCGGATGCTGAAGAAGCACGCGGACGCCCTGGAAGGGGTCGTCAAGGCGTACACGCGCAAGGTCGACAAGCACATCCCGATCCACCCCGAGTACGTCGCGGCCGTACTCGACGAAGTCGCCGCCGAGGACGCGGTGTTCACCATCGACACCGGCATGTGCAACGTCTGGGGCGCCCGCTACATCTCGCCCAACGGCCGGCGCCGGATCATCGGCTCCTTCTCGCACGGCTCGATGGCGAACGCGCTGCCGATGGCCATCGGCGCCCAGTTCACCGACCGCAACCGGCAGGTGGTCTCCCTGTCCGGGGACGGCGGCTTCTCCATGCTGATGGGGGACTTCCTCACCCTGGTCCAGTACGACCTGCCGGTGAAGGTCGTCCTGTTCGACAACTCCTCGCTGGGCATGGTGGAGCTGGAGATGCTGGTCGCGGGCCTGCCCTCGTACGGCACCACGAACAAGAACCCGGACTTCGCCGCCGTCGCCCGCGCCTGCGGAGCCCACGGCGTCCGGGTGGAGAAGCCCAAGGACCTCGCGGGTGCCCTGAAGGATGCCTTCAGCCACAAGGGGCCGGCGCTCGTGGACGTCGTCACCGACCCCAACGCCCTGTCCATCCCCCCGAAGATCAGCGCCGAGATGGTGTCGGGCTTCGCCCTGTCGGCGTCCAAGATCGTGCTGGACGGCGGGGTGGGGCGGATGGTGCAGATGGCCCGCTCCAACCTGCGCAACGTGCCGCGCCCCTGAGACCGCTGCCGCACCCTGAGACCGCGATCGCCACTCCTTCGCGTCCGCGTCCGCGTGACGGCGGGGGGTACGCGTCCTGCGCCGCCCGCTGCCCGCTGCCCGCTGCCCGCCGTCCGTCGCTCCCCTTCCGCGTCCGCCGTCGGGGCGCGGAAAGCGTCGTGCTCCGGCCAAGTTCGCGCGGCGGCCGGCGCCCCGCCACGCACGGATGCCGCCGGAGCGGAGGCGGGGCGCCGGGGGACTGACACCCCGGGCGCAACCGGCGGAGAGGAGACGGGCAGGCGGGCGCCCGGGTGCCCAGCGCCCCGGCAGCCACGGCAGTGCTCCCCGGCATCCCCCGGCATCCGGCGAAGCCGGGCCGGAGACGACAGGGCAGGCTCCCCCCAAGCATGCGCGGCACCCCGGTCACGGCCGCCGTGACGGGCTGCGGAGATGGCCGAACAATCGGTCGTTGATGATTCGACATGACTGGTGTGGATCCCGCGGGGGCATGGTTTCCCGTGAACGTGTTCGAGCTGGAGGGGAACCGACATCGGCACGCGGGCGGGGGAGATGACGAGTCAGGCGCGAGGGGGCGGTCCCGTGACGGCAGGGGCCTCCTCGGTGAGGACGGCGGAGGAAGAGGCCGACGGCGCGGCGGGAGTGCCGCAGGCGTCCCAGCTGAGGCGCCGGCTGGGCCGGGCGGACCTGCGGGCGGTGCCCGAGGCGCGCCGGGCCCTGCGCGAGCTGCTGGACCGCTGGGGGCGGCCGGACACCTCGGACGTCGCCGAACTGCTCACGAGCGAACTGGTGACCAACGCACTCGTCCACACGGACGACGACGCGATCCTGACGGCCACGGTCTCGCCGCGCGGACTGCGGGTGGAGGTACGGGACTTCGTGACCCGCGGGCCGCGGCCACGGGTGCCGGTCGCCGCCGAGGACACGGGCGGCAGGGGACTGGTCCTGGTGGAGTCCCTCGCGGACGACTGGGGCGTGTGCCCGCACGACGTCGGCAAGTCCGTCTGGTTCGAACTGGGCGCGCGTCAGGCGGCATGAGGGCGAAGCAGAGGGGAGAAGGGCCTCCTTCGCCCCTCTCCCCTCTGCTCTCGGGGTCTCGCGACGTCTTAGCCGAACTGCTGTTCGAGATCCTTGAGTTTGCGTTCCAGCGAGTCCAGGCGCGGCAGGGCCTGTGTGTCGTCCTCCGCGGTCAGGTCGACCGTGAGGGCGTCAGCGCCCTTGCGGACGGGCTGGAGCGAGGGACGGGCGCGTACCGGCAGCGGCTCCGCCGATATGGCAGGCTCCGCGGAGACCTGGGAGGAGCCGCGCTCCAGGGCCTGTGCCTCGCCCTGCCGGCCGCCCCGGCCGCCGAAGCCGCGGTGGCCCCGGCTGATCGCCTTGAGCTGCGCGCGCTCCACGCGCTCGTGCTCGCGCCGCAGGCGCCGGGTCTCCTCCTTCTGCCGCGAGTCCTCGCGCACCTCCTCGACGGCCTCGTCCAGGCTGCGCACGTTCTCCAGGAGCATCAGCGACCAGGCGCGGTACGTCTCCCGGGGGGCCCGCAGCCAGCGCACGATGCGGATCTGCGGCAGCGGGCGCGGGACCAGGCCCTGTTCGCGCAGGGCGGCGCGCCGGGTCTGCTTCAGGGCGCGGTCGAAGAGGACCGCCGCCGACAGCGACATGCCGGCGAAGAACTGGGGCGCGCCCGCGTG
Organism: Streptomyces sp. NPDC056160; assembly: GCF_042268205.1. NCBI lineage: Bacteria > Bacillati > Actinomycetota > Actinomycetes > Kitasatosporales > Streptomycetaceae > Streptomyces > Streptomyces sp. NPDC056160. The sequence continues at coordinate 2,888 of NZ_JBHJUW010000087.1, read as the reverse complement.
GGCGACGCCCCTGGGCGCGTGCACCCAGTTGAACCAGGCCGCGGCGGCGGCGAACATCCACACGAGCAGCCGGGAGCCGAGTGCCGCGTCACCGTGGCTGGCCTCGCGCACCGCGAGCACGGAGCAGAACATCGCCGCGCCGTCCAGGCCGAACGGCACCAGGTACTGCCAGCCTTCGCTCAGGCCGAGGTTCTGCTCGCCGAAGCCGACCAGGCCGTGGAAGGAGAGCGCCGCGGCGACCGCCGCGCAGCAGAACAGGAGAATGTAGGAGGCGGTGCCGTAGACGGCCTCCTTGCGCCTGCGGCGCTCCTCGCTGCGCTCCCACGAGTCGTCGTTGCTCGCGTTCCCTTTGGTGGACCGCTTGCCGCGCGCGAGCACCGCCACCGCCGCCAGCACGCCCAGGAGCAGTACGGCGCCCGGAAGCAGCCAGTTCAGCGATATGTCGGTCAGTCTCATCTGGGGTCCCTTGCATGGGGATAGGGCGTGACGCCCGCCATAGTGGCCCAATCCCACCGGCCCTCAGGGGGTTTCGGGGCAAGAGGCCGCCAAGGAGGTGCAAGGGGATGCCCGAGGACGGCGTTCTGCTCGAACTGCCGCATGAGGGGCGGGAGTTGAGTTCGAATAAGACTACCCGTGCGGATGGTTCCGCGGAAAGTTCCCGCGACGGGTGAGGGAGTTGTGAACCTCCCGTGACCGTCGCACCCGTGCGGGTGTCCCGTTCGTGGACGATCTTACGGGACGTACGGCGGTCCGCCGGACCGCGTGCCGGGGTGACGGGGCCTCAGGCGGCGGCCGGGGCCGTCAGTTTGGCGATCCGGTCGGCGTCGCAGGTGCGCGGGCAGGTGGCGCAGGTGTCCTGCGGGCGGACCGTGTAGAACATGCAGCAGCTCGCCCGGTCGCGGGTGGGCAGCGCCTCGCCGTCCGGGCCGGTCAGCTCGCGGAAGGCCGCCGAGCCGACATAGGGGCGGGTGGCGCCGGGCAGCAGCAGCTCCAGCTCGTGCCGCGCCCGCTCCTGCTCGCCGAGCAGGTGGGCGACGTACCACAGGCCCTCGACGACCTCGTCGGTCGCCATGCCCCACAGGGCCCGCCCGCGCCGCCGCATGCGCGGGCCGAAGCCGGCGAGGACCGGGTCCAGGTGCTCGGCGACGGCCGCCCGCACCTCGGCCCGCAGCGCCTCCTCGTCGCGCACCACGCGGGCGCCGGGCAGTGTGGCCGCCGGGTCCTCCGGCAGACAGGCGAAGGAGACGGGGCGCACCGCCATGCGGCCGGCGGCGCGGTCGTACCAGACGTGCGTCGCGGGCAGGCGCGGGACCCTGCGGTGCAGGAACCACGGAACCGTGAAGAGCAGGCAGGCCGGCCAGGCGTAGCGGTGCAGTCCGAAGCTCGCGACCACGTCGGGGCGGGCCCGCGTCCCGTAGTCGCGCAGGACCTGTGCCTCGTCCCAGGCCAGGAACGCGTCGAGGCCGGGGCCGCCCTCGGCCAGGTCGGCGGCCCGCAGCCAGGCGCCGCCCCGCGGAGCCTGCTCCGCGGGGCCGGGCTCCGTCACCGAGAGGCCGGGGAAAGCCTTGGTGAGGCGGGCGTAGGCGTCCGCCACGGCCGAAGCGAGCAGGGGCATGCCGGACCGCCGATCCGCGTTCGAAAGAGGTGCGTTTTCAGGTAAGGCTTACCTTACTCGACTTCGACGGAATGTGAACCCGTGGCCAGTTGCGCCTAAGGTGCTTGACGGACGAACAGCAACCCGTCGTAATGACCCCAAGCACCCCCAAGCCCGGAGGACAACCGTGAAGCAGGGCGCGCAGGACCCCGCCGCGGCCGAGGGGGGCGCCGGGGCCGGGACGCCGTGGTCCCGGCCGGGTGACGGCGCCGTTCACGTTCCCCGGCAGCCGCACGCCGCCGACCTGCGACGGGAAGCCGGGGCACGGCCGGGGCGGCCCGCACAGCCAGGCCCGGAACGGGGCTCGCAGCCCCGGCGGCCGGGACTGGACACCCCGCCCGGTGACCACGGGGACGGCGCCACCCGCGGCGAGCACACGCACGGCGAACACCCCGCCCCGCACCACCCGGGCCCCCCGCTGCGGCGCTCCTCCGTACGCGGCCAGGTACTCGACGCCCTGCGTACGGCGCTGGTCACGGGCGAGCTGCGGCCCGGGGAGATCTACTCCGCGCCCGCGCTCGGCGAACGGTTCGGGGTCTCGGCGACCCCCGTGCGCGAGGCCATGCAGCAGCTCACGCTGGAGGGCGCGGTCGAGGTCGTGCCCAACCGCGGCTTCCGGGTCGTCGAACGCGGCGCCCGTGAACTGGCCGAACTCGCCGAGGTGCGGGCCCTGATCGAGGTCCCGGTGCTGCTGCGGCTGGCCCGCACCGTGCCCGCCGAACGGTGGGCCGGACTGCGCCCGCTCGCCGAGGCCACCGTCCGGGCCGCGTCCTCGGGGTGCCGGGCCGCCTACGCCGAGTCCGACCGCGCCTTCCACGGCGCGATGCTGGCGCTCTCCGGCAACGAACAGCTCCTGCGGATCGCGGAGGACCTGCACCGGCGGGCCCAGTGGCCACTGGTCGGCGTCCTGGGCCGGCCCGCGCGCGCCGCCCTGATCGCCGACGCGGCCCAGCACGCGGCCCTCCTCGACGCCCTGGTCGCCCGCGACACGGAGACGGTACGCACCCTCCTGACCGCCCACTTCACCCCGGCGGACTGACCGCCCCCCACTTCACCCCGGCGGACTGACCGCCCACTTCACCCCGGCGGACCGACCGCCCACTTCACCAAGGCGGACTGACCGCCCCCCACCTCACCCCGGCGGACCGACCGCCCGCGATCGCGCGCGGAGCGCGGCCCACGCCGCCGCCCGCGCGGCGCCCCACCCCGCCAGCTGCCGCCCGCGGCTCGTCGC
>NZ_JBHJUW010000086.1:0-35957 GCF_042268205.1 Streptomyces sp. NPDC056160 | reverse complement strand
GCTCCGCAGACGCGACGCGGCGGCGCTACGCGCCGCTGTCCCGGCGCAGGCGCCGGGAGGCCGGAACTCCGTTCCGGCGCTGCCGGTCCACTCCGTGGCCCGGCAGTACGGGCACGGCTCCGCCGCGCCCGCAGGGTCCGGGACGCTCCGCGCCCCGAACCAGGCAGCAGCAAGGAGGGGAGGGGTCCGGTCCGTCGCCGGATGCAGACTGATGCGGTGTCAGCCTGCATCCGGCGGGCCGGTGATGACCCGTCACGCCCCCACTCCCCCGGCGGCCGGACCCGCTCCCAGCCGCGACCGCCGGGAGCGAGTCCCTTCGTCCGGTGCGTGCGTCACTCTACCCGCCCCCGATAGATTTGGACTCCTGCCCGGGTCCCTCTCTACGGGTTCACGCCCGGCCGGATTCCGAGCCGACGCGATTCTCTGTACTTCCCGATGGCATCATAAGCGCTCCCGAGGGAGTCACGGAACGCGACTTCTGGATTTCCTGCTTCGCGGGCAGAATCTAGCCCGTCCAGTGCCTCGTACAGGCTTTCCAGCGCGGCCAGCGGAGACGTCGTGACGACGAGGATCCCGAACTGATCCACGGCCCACGTTTCAGGACCGTCGATTTCCAGGGAAACGGCATCGCGCATATCTCCGCACCGGATGCACCGGAAATCTCCATCGGGAGTGACGCGATATGCGCCGAGGGGCGCACACTCGGTGTGCCAGATCGGATGCACGGGCTACTTCTGCGAGCTGATCAGCCCGAGGGCGCTGCGCAGTGCTTTTGCCCGGTTGGTGGATGCCGGGCAGGGTTCCAGGATCGCGCGGGAGAAAAGAATGGCGCGGGCATCGTGGCGTGTTCCCCTGGCGGCTTGAATGCTCTTCAGGACGTCGAGTGCCTGGGGCACGGACGTGGGGTGCGTGAACGGGCATTCGCAGCGCGTGGCCTGTTCTGCGGTGACTTTCTGGATGGCTTCTTCGTGGTCGGCCACGGGCAGGCATCCGGGGTGGCGTGTGATCGGACGGGGGGTCAGGTCGCCGTTGCGGCCGCGCAGGTGGCTCCAGAACCGGCGTCCTTCCCAGCCGCACAGGCGGCACTGCATCATCCATGGCTGGTCGGCCCCGGGGTAGCCCGCGAGCGGGCTCCAGCCCAGTTCTGCCAGGCGTGCCATGGCCTCGGCGGCCCGTACGAGGTTCGCGAGCGTGGGCCGCAGGTCGGGGATGAGGTAGGTGTAGCTGGCGGTGGCCCGGGCCAGGGCGGTGGGGGTGTGGGGCCGTGTGCTCTGCGGCGGGACGGTGGGGCGCTGTCCCTGGTTGATGAGGTGGACGAGGGCCTGGGCGGCGGCGTGCCGGTCGGCGCAGCGGCCGTCTGTGCGGTGGCCGGGCATGACCGAGTACCAGCTGCCGTGACGGCGGTAGATGTATCCGGCGGTGATTCCGCCGACCTTCACGGGGTAGCGTCCGGATTCCTCGCGCGCGCCGAGCTGGTAGCTCTGCTGTTCGTTGTTCACTTTTCGGTTCCCTTTATTGGTTCCGGGTTTCGGTTGCCGGTTGGGTGCCACTCCCTTCCGGCAAAGGAAACTCTACCTAATTCGGGAAGCGAAATCAAAGCATAAAGAAGGGGTCGACGCCGAATGGGGCGTCTTTTTTATTCGCCGAAATAGCCTTCCGTATTCTCCTTTCTCGGGGTAGTCGGGGCGGGGTGGGGCGCCGGTCGCCGCGATCATCGCGGAGCGGTGATCACAGCGGCCGCGCGGAGCGCCGGGGCGCTGCACGCCACGGAGTGGCGGCCCGCCGGTGCGGAGCACTGGCGGGCTTCAGGGCGGAGCCCTGAAGGGCGGCGGCCGGTGGCCCACCCCGCCCCGCCCACCCCGAGAAAGGAGCGCTGCGCCCACGCTGCGCCGCTGCGCCCTGGCGCCTGGGCGTGCGGGCCGAGGGCGGTCGTTGAGGCCGCGGTGCGGCACGGGGTGTCTGGGCGGGGCCGGCGCAAGCTGCGTGCCCGTAGACTGGAGGCGGATCCCTTCGGGGTTTCGGTGGCCGGTGCCCTTGCCACCCGCTTCGGCGGACTGGGCACCGGCCGTTTCACGTCCAGCGGCGCGCTACGGGTGGATCCGGGCGCAAGGGTTCTCGTCAGCTCGGTTGAATTGAATGCACAGCCATGTCCCGTTGGGGAAGCGACGCCCTTTCAAATTCCATGCGGCGTATGAGAGTTTCGTCATTCCCATACTCGCGGGGGTTGCGTCTTTCCAGCGCGTAATGTCTTTCCGCTCTCCGTGGAAGACCGTGTACAGGCGGGCACGGACACCGGTTCCGTAGCCATCCATGCTTCCGTATGCCTCACGTACCGACAGGCCTTTTCCTTTTACGGTGAGGGTGACTTTCCCTTCGCTCACGGTGGTACTGGCGTGAGCGGGAGTGCTCATCACGGCCAGGAGGAGAGCGGCCAGAGCTGTGGCGGTCCGGGTGCTGTTGCGTCGCATGCCTGCCCAACGCACCGTGTCCCGGATCGTGTTACGTCCGAGGCGGTGTGATCACTCGCCCGTGTGGTAGTCGGGCGGGCCGCCGAGCCAGACGAGATCGAGGACGTACAGGCGCCCGGCGGGCCGGTTGATCCAGTAGACCGCGGTGAGCTGTCCCACCGAGGCGGAGCGTACGTCCTCGCCTTCCGGGTCGCGGGAGTCGAACGGCGGGAAGGCCCAGGGGTCGCGGCCGGCGATGGCCAGGACGTCGCGGACCATCTCCCGCCCGTGCTCGGGCAGCTCCTCCAGGACGGCCAGAGCGCCGGGCGACAGGCGCGCGGGCCACGGCTTGCCGGTCATCGGCGGTGGCCGCCACCGAGGGCGTCGGCCAGGTCCACACCGTCGGAGTCGTCCATCCCCGAGGCGAGGAACGCCTCGACCGCCGGCGCGGCGGCCAGGCGGCCCTGCCAGGTGCGCACGACGTCGTGCAGGGGGGCAAGGCTGTAGCTGTGCCGGGCGTCCTCCAGGGCGCGCGCCCAGTCCTGCTCGAACGCCGGCCCCCAGGTGTCGGCACGGCGGCCGGCGCGGATCCGCGCGAGCAGGTGCGCGGCCGCGGTGGGCGCGGAAGCGGCCTGCGGAGTGGGGACGTCGTGGTCGGGCTGGGCGCTCATCGCGGTACCTCCTGCGGGTCCTGTCCCGCCACCGTACGCAGAGCGCAGGTGACGGGACAGGCGGTCGGTCAGATTCACGCGGCGAACCCGACGTTGGTCACGTACTCGTACTGGCCCCACTGGGAGCCGAGGTCGACAATGTGCTCCACCCAGGCGTCATCCAGGGCCTGGTCGTCGTTGTCGGCCCAGGCCTGCACGATGCGGTCCCAGTTCCGCACGTTCATCGTGCGGTGTTCGACGACGCGCTGGCGGGGCCGGTCGACCTGGGACTGGTTGATGGGGTGGATCTCCACGCGGGTTCCTCGGCCGTCCCGGTTGAGCCGGGCCAGGAGGTAGCGGGCAACGTTCTCCCGCCGCACGGTCCGATAGGCACGCTCGATGCGGTCCAGGTTGGTGCGCGAGGGAGAACGACGGCCCTCCAGCCAGGCCTTGAGGGTGCGGTCGGTGACGGTCAGGCCGGCGGCGCGGGCGGCCTGGCGGGCACGGTCGCTGCGGGTGAGGTAGTGCAGGCGGGCTATCAGGCCGCGCCGGGTGGTGACCGGGGTGGTGATGAATCCGGCGAGCTGGTCCAGGCGGCGGGCGACGGCCTCATAGCCCTTGATACCGCGGGCTCCGTACAGGCCGAACTCATGGGTGCGTTCCGGCATCCGGGGGTTCCTTCGTCGTGATCATCGTATGGGGCTGTGGGGGCCGATCTCCCCTCCCGACGAAGACGGGCCGCCGGGACGGGAGATCGGCCCCCTGATGGGCCTTCAGAGGGCAGGGCGGGGCCGTTGCCGTTGACCGCAGCTCACAGGCTGCGGGCGTTGTCGTGCATCTGGGCTTCGGCGAGGGCGCGTTCTTCGTCGGTCATCGCGGTCACCGCCGCCACCTGCGTCGCCCACTGCTCATCGAGGGCCGCTTTCGTGGCCTCGGCCTTGATCCGGCACTTTCCGCACAGGCCGAGGGTGAGCACCGGGCGGCCGCACAGGCCGTCGTATCCGGGGCAGGTGCCGTCCTCGTTGCGCTCGCGTTCGATGGCCCGGTGATGCTCCGCCAGGTGGCAGGCCTCGCAGGTGCCGCCGGCCTCCAGTCGTCGGCCGCAGCCGCCCTCGCACAGCGGCCACCCGAGGCAGCCCGGGCACAGGACGCCGCCCGGCGAGTCCACGCCGCAGCCGGGGCACTCCGGGCGCAGCCGACGGTTCACCGACTCATCGACCGGCCGGTCGGCGGCCAGGCTCGACGAGGGCTCGCGGGTCAGGTCGGCCCTCTTCTCCGTCCAGCTGTTGCCGTTGGCCTGAGCGGGCAGCATCGCGGTGCGGGGGGTGAGCGGGAGCTGGCGGATGCGGCCAGAGATCACGGCGCCTGCGCTGATTCGGATGGGCCCGTCCAGGGGGGCGCTCAGGACTGTCACGAGGTCTTGGAGCCGCCAGGGCTCACCCGCGGCCTCGGATGCCGCGATGAGTTTGTCAAGCTCCCCTGCCTGATCCAGCAGCACCCGCCCGGCCAGGCGCAGCGAGTCGTTCACCCGAGCAACCCGGGTCAGAACCTCCATGCCGGGCGTCGTCTCCCGATGACCGACGCCTACCCTGCCGACGCCCCCCAGAGCCGACCCCGTGTCGGTGCTGCCTGACGCTACGGCGGCAGGCGCGGTGTCCTCCCCCGGAGCCGCAGGCCGCTTCCTCGCCTTGCCTCCGCTGTCGCTGCCCGCCGTCCGTCCGTCCGTCACGTGCGCGTCCTCTACCTGCACGGAAGGACGGACGGTACCCCCACCCTCTGAACGGAAAGTCTGAGCGGAAGGACTGAACGGGAGGTCGCGATCTTGCAGGTCAGGCCCGGAAAGCGGGCTAGAAATCTGGCCCCGCGGGCTAGAAATCTGGCCCCGCGGGCTAGAAATCTGGCCCGCCTCATCGAGCGGGCCAGAAATCTGGCCCGCCACTCCGGTGCGCAAAGCCCGCTTGCGCGCCGAGCGCTCCCGCTCCTTCTGAACAGCCTTCCGGGCCGCCTCGGCAGCCGGCCGCTTCACCTCGTCCAGCAGGGCGAACGCGTTCCGGGGCCCCGCGTAACCGCGGTGCGGGCGGTCATTGATGCGGATCCGCAGCGGCGCGGCCGACGCACCCGCACGGCTGGACGTCTTGACCGGCCCGCCCTCCGGCGTACTGAGCAGCCCTACCTCGGACAGCTCGGACAACAGCGAGCGGACCCGCGCAAGACTCGACGGCAGCGCCGCCTCCCCCGGCTGCATCTGCTTCGACGGCAGCAGGTAGCACATCTGCAACAAGGTCAGCTTGCGCACCGGCCCATGCTTCTCGATCACCAGCGCGCGCAGGATCCAGTAGAACCGCACGGCACTATCCCGCAGCTGCGGGCACAAGGGGATCCAGTCGCGGAGCTGACTGGTGTAGAAGCCGTCATCATCAGGACCCAGCAGCTCGGCACGCTGACTGGTGTCGGAGTCCTCGTCGTATCCACCGAAGAGGCCATCAGGCCCAGCGGAAGGATCTTTACGGTCGCGCAAGGGTGGGTCATCTCCCCAGACGGGGAGCCGTGACCGGCGAGTGTGACCTAGCCAGGACCCCGGAGTAGTGGCGTTGCGCAATCCGATGCGCATACTCTGGGTAGAGGTGACCACGCGGGCCCTAGGGCCCACGGGCATCACCCGGCAGACGAGGTCACCTCGCTGCTCACGACTCGGAACTTTGACGGGTGCGAGTCGATCGCTAGGGAGCGGTCCTGTTGTGGCGACAGGGCCGCTTCAGCGTTTTGTGGTCACTTCCTTACCTCCCCTCCACATGGTTTGCGGCGGGACGTGCCTCCAGGAATGCAGCCAGCGCCCGAGCGCGGGACTCGATGATGTCCATTCGCGCTGCCCACTCGTCCCCTTCGCGGTGCGAGGGGTGCTTGGTGCTCTGTGCCTCGTGCTGGCGATAGTGCAAGCCGACCTCCGGAAGGAACCATCCGTCGCTCAAGACGGACAACGCGGTCAGGAGCCCGGTGTCCTCCGAGGCCGGAATTGCCATCCAGCCGCCGAGCAATGAAACCAACTCTCGTCGCACGCAGAGCGTAGCCGGATGGACCTGTGGGCGGCGGGTGGTCTGCCAGTAGTCGAAGACCACTCCGCGGGGCATGAGGCCAGGCTCGGGGTCGCCGCCGTATCCCGCAGTGGACCCATCAGGCAGGAGGTCCAGGACTCGACACGTGGTCCATCCCACGGACGCCTGGTCAGTGAGGACCGTGATCTCGCGGCTGAGTGCGCCTGCCGGCAGCACATCGTCTGCGTCCAGGACCTTGATCAGCGATCCAGTCGATCGGGCGAACGCCATCGTTCGGGCAACCGCCGGGCCGCCTGTGCGGGAGGCGCCGATTCGGATGCGGGCATCGTCGGGGTTGGGGAGGCAGCTCCTGGAGTCGACGTCGAGGCCGTCTTCCTGGATGCACCATTCCCAGTTCCAGCCGTCCGGCAGCTCCTGGTCTACGAGTGATTCGTATGCGGCGCCGAGGTATTGACGTGCGCCGCTGTGAACGGCGGTTACAACTGACAGGATCACGAATCCCACCTTTCCAGATGGACTGTGTATTTCATGGTGGTGCGGTCCCCCGGGAAGACGACGATCGAGTACTCAACGACCTGGTCAGTGGTGGAGTAGGACACCTTGTGCAGCACCACTACGGGGACTCCGCTGCCAACGTCGAGCAGCTCCGCCTCTTCGAGGGAGGGCGGCCGCGCGCTGATCTCGTCCACAATGCGATCGATCTCAACGCCGACGGTGTACAGCTGGTTCATCGTGCCGCCCGGCCACGGTTCCTGCCCCTCATCGAGCAGATCCGGATTCCGCGCGGCCAGGTCGTACGGGATGTACGAGGAGATCAGAGACAAAGGGTGCTGCTCGTCCCGGATCGTGGTTCGGTACAGCCGCTCAAGAAGCGGAGTGCCAACCGGGACCTCCATCCGTGCGGCCAGTTCCTCGGTCGCTTCTACCTGGGAGTACTCGGCGGGGAAATCGAAATCCTGACGCGGTCGCCCCGTGTCAAATTCCCCGGTGCCGGTCTGGCGTCGCTCATCGAGAGGGAGCCGCGCGCGCGCCTTTTCCCACGCGTATCGCGCCTGCGGCTCGCGCAAGATGGCCGCCCGTGAGGTGCGGACGTACACGCCTGCTCCCTGACGGCTGATCAGGTAGCCGCTCTCTTTCAAGAGGGCTACCGCGCGGTAGATCGTTTTGGGGTCGACCTCGTAATGGTCGGCCAACTGCCGTGTGCTTGGGAGGCGGTCACCCGGCAGGAACTCGGCGGCCGCGATCCGCCGGCGCAGGTCCTCGGCGATCTGCCGGATGGGAGGCAGCGGGGGCGGGAGCTGGTGGCTGGTTGGTGGCGACATGCCGCGACCATATCAACTTGGTGTCCGAAGTGACAGCTCAGGGGCGCCGGGTGAGTCCCCTTCTCGAACTTCGTGTCTGAAGTAGTTGACGCAACTTCGTGTCCGAGGCTACTTTCTGTGTCGGGCCGCTTCGGACACGAAGTTGCGGCCCTCTCCGTGCCTTGCGCACAAAGACGCCCAGAGGGCTCCGTGGGTCTCCCACGATCGGCTCGAAGGAAGCGCCAGAGAGACGGGCTCAGGCCGGTCATTTGAGAACTCCAGAGTGTGCATCCACGCCCGTTGACGCCGTGACCACGCCGGTTGAGGGAGTGGAGACCCGTCGTGAGGCGCCATTACTCCTGGTGGTGGCAGTCGGCACGCATGGATCCGTTGGGCGCCCCTCCGGGGGCGGTCTGGAGGGGTAAGACCCGCCGGACGCTCATTACTGACGGGGAGTGCGGAGGGCAGGCACCCTCACGACGCTAAAGAACGACGCGGCATTGACTCCCGACACCTCGGCCCCAGGTCGCTGAGGCGAGGAGTCCGCGTCCAGACCTGGAGGGATGTTCCGTCTCCCGAAGGACGGAAAGGGCACCCCGTCTCCCTCGCATCGCAAGACGGGCACGCGCGGCGGCAGAGGCCGCGCCCATCGCATGCAGCCCTGCGCTGCCCGCCGGTCACCTCCCCGCCGTCCCGGCCGGGACGGTGACCGGCGGAGTGCGCAGGACGCACTACGTGACGAACCCCCAGGGATTGCGCCCCTGAGGGTTCTTGTCGCAGGTCACCCTTCGAGAGAGGACGACCCACATGCCCAGCATGACATCCGAGCACGCCCAGCGGTCTCGCCGGGACGTGCTCCAGGCCGCGGTCGCCGCCGCCGGCGTCTGCCGCACCGTCGACCCTGACGCGTTCTTCCGCGCGGAGGGCGAGCAGTACATCACCTGGCAGGCCCGCCGCGCCGAGGCGATCCGCGTGTGCACCGGCTGCCCGGTGCGTGCGGCGTGCGAGGAGCTGGCGCTGCGCGACGAGGACGGACGGGCCACCGAGGACGACATGGTCCGCGGCGGGCTGACCGGCCCCGAACTCGCCGCCGTCCGCGCCCATCACGCCGAGCGCCTGGCGGCCGCGGTCGACGCCGACCGCGACACCGAGGGCCAGCGGCTGGACGCGCTGACCGTCCAACTCCAGCGGGCCGCCGTCAAGAACCCCGACAAGGCCGCCGGACACCGCACCGCCAGCCGCGCCCAGACCGCACACAACGCCGAGGTCAGGAACCTCGTCGCCCAGATCCGCGAAATCCGCACCGCCCGCCGTGCCCGAACCGGATGGAGGACCGCAGCATGAACCCGACCTTGACTCCCCTGCCGCGCAGCATCGTTGAGGAGATCGGTCCCCGGCAGCCCGGCGCCATCTACCAGAACGTCGATGGCCGCTTCGAGGTCCTGGCCCTGGTCACCGACCCCGCCCGCGCCGCCCAGCTCCTGCGCCGCGACAGCGCCCGATGGGCGGTCATCGTCCGCGACACCCTCCGCCCCGATGGCCAGCCTTACGCCGTCGGCTCGGTCTGGACGAACTCCGACTACCTGCTGCGGCCCGCCACGAGCGTGTACGGGCAGGCGGCCTGACGGACTGCCACGGTCCCCCTCCGCCCCACGCTGAGGGTGGAGGCGGGCCGTGGCCGGCCGCCCGGCCGGTCAAAGAGCGACGGCCCCGGAAGGTCAGTTCCGGGGCCGTCAGTACAGGAACTTGCGAAGGAGTCCCTGTGATCGACAGCATGACACGCCCCCGCCCCCGCCCGGCAGTCGGGGACGCCGAACGCCGTCTCGGGCAGCACCTCCTGGCCGTGATCCGCGCCCAGGACGCGAAGATCCCCGCTCACCGTCGCGTGCCGCGCACGGCAGCGGAGATGCGCGCCCGCCTCGCGGAACGCACCGGGCAGGCGGCCACGATGCGGGACGACGCCTGCCCGCTGTGCGGCCTGTGGTCGTGCGACGGCAAGAACTGCATCGCGGCCGCCCCGGCGACGACCGCCGTACCGGCGACTGCTGGCCCGGGTGACCCCGGGTGGGGTCAGTGCAGCAACTGCGGGGGCTGGTTCCCCGATTTCTGCGGCGGCCTCTGCTCGGCCTGCCGCTGACGGATGCCGCACCTCATACACGCGGCCCGCGCAGCACAGCACCGCGCCGCGCGGGCCGCGTCCGTCATCGGCCCCGCCCACCCGCTGACCCGACTGCTGCTCACGGCCGCCGCGCTGGCCGCCGCAGCAGCCTGGGAAGCGGGCCACCGGGTGACCGATCTTCACCACCCCACCCGCCGGCACCACGAAAGACGATCTCGTGCCTGACGACCTCTACCAGCGCTACATGGCCGCGCACCGCGCCAACCAGGCGCACAGCGACGCCTGCACCACCTGCACCGCCGCCACCCGCTGCCCTGACGGGCAGCGGGTCTACGAGCGCTTCGCCCGGCTTCAGGACGCCTACCTGAAGCGCCAGCGCGACCAGCGCCGCCGCTGAGCCATCCCGCTCAGCCGACACCGCCACCTCTGTCGGTTGCCTGACCCGCCCGTCCCGGCCCCGCCCTCGCGCGGCGGCCGGTACGGGCGCGGTCCAGGGGAGCCGGACAGCCCGGACCGACCAGCGCCCGGGGCGCTGAACACCATGCAGGAGGGTCCCGATGATCGATGCCCCAGAGCCCGTGCAACTGGCCGCAGAGGTGATCCGCGAGGCCGTGACCTGCGAGCGATCGCAGTGCACGCCGGACGATCACCTCCGGTTCGTCACCGAGAACATGCAGATTGCGGCCGAGCAAATCCAGGGCGCCTACTGAACCTCCCCGCCGCCACCTCTGTCGGTTGCCTGACCCGCCCGTCCCGGCCCCGCTCCCACGGCGGCGGCCGGTACGGGCGTGGTCCAGGGGAGCCGGACAGCCGTGCTCCGTCTGCCTGTTGGGAGGCCCCATGGCCCACACGATCCCGTTACGCGCGCCTCTGGACGAGTCCGGACTGCCGCGCAAGGAACTGACCGCCGCCACGGACGGCCCCGCCGTGCCGCGTCCGAGCGCCCCTGCACCCCGTCGAGGAGACGACATGTCCGGTAGCACGTTCACGCTGACGCCCGACGAGACGGGTGAGGTCTTCGCCCGGCTCCAGCCGTATCTGCCGCCGTATCTGAAGAAGATCGAGATCGGTCCCTTGGGGTGGGGGCTGCGCTTCGAGTTCGTGCCGTTCACCGGCTGTGAGGACGAGCCGGTCGAGCCCGCCTCCTCCTACGGCGACCCGCGGCTGACCTACGTGCTGGAGTCGGAGGACGCGGTCGAGCACCGGTTGCGGACGGCGGCCCGAACCATCCTGGCTGACCTGTTCAGTCAGGCGCGCGAGGAGTGGAAGGGCGCCGCTTACGTGGTCGCCCTGCGCCGGGTCGTCAAGGACGCCCCCGCCCGCTGGTGGGCCTACGAGCGGGAGGCGAAGGCCCTGGAGTCGGCCTACGCCTACCTGCGCGCCCCGCAGGCCGCGGCGGAGTGGCCCTCTGCGATCTCCCGTCTGGTCGACGCCCAGGAGCGGGCGCTGGCCGCTGCCGCCGCGTTCGACGAGCGGGCGGTGGACATCGCCCAGGTCCACTACGAGCACCTGTACGCCGACCTGGGCCCGGACCAGGCCCTGGCGAAGGCGGGCTACCCCGAGGCCAAGGACTGGCACGTCGGCGACGGCTTCGGCGGCTGCTTCCGCGACGGCCTGGCCGACAAGGTGCGCCGCTTGATCGAGGAGCAGGAGGCCCACCTGGCCAAGGTGTCCCGCCTGTCCGGCATCACCGGCTGACCCGACCCCCGAACCCGAAGAACACGGCAGGAGGACAACGTGCGTAAGAACGACGACAGCAAGAGGTGGCCGCCGTCCCCGCGGAGGGCGGTGCTCGCCATCCTGGGAGTGGTCACCCTCGGGGTGGCCGTCCTGTCGGTGGCCGTCAGCTACCAGATCCTGGAGCCCCGCTTCGGCGGCTGGGCGGTGCCCACGGTCGGCGCGCTGGATGCCCTGTGGGTCGTCTTCCAGGCCACCGAGATCCTGGCGGGCAACCACCGCCGGCGTGCCCGGCGCGTCCAGTGGGCGGGCCTCGCGCTCACCGCGGTAAACGCGGCCATCCCCACCACCGACCTGATCCTGTCCGGGACTGGCGGCAGGTTCGACCTGGCGGTGGTCCTCACCCCGATCGCCATCGTGGCGACGAAGACGGCGTGGTGGATCGCGCTGCCCTCCCTCGGGCGGCAGGTGTCTGCGAGCACGCGGAAGCGACTGGACGCCAAGCGCCAGGAGGTCGCGGACCGTCTGGAGGAGATGGAGGCCGAGGCCGCGCACCGCATCGAGCTGCTGGAGCTGGCCCGGACCCTGGACGGGCAGGTCGCCAAGGCGGAGACCGCTTACCGCAAGGCGGTTTTGAGGGCGCAGCAGACCATGACCGAGGAGCTGCACGGGCAGGCCGAGGCCACCGCGCAGACCATCGCGGAGATGGCGCTGCCCGAGTCGGTGGCAGCGATCCGCCTGCCGGAACTGGGGCAGTGGACGCCCACCGCGCCCGCCCTGCCCGGCACGGCCGAGTCCGGCCGTCACACTCTCGGCACGCAGGTCAGCGCCCTGACGTACGGATCCGGCACACCGTCCGGCACGCCGGGTGTGCCGGGGGGCGGCACACCGGCACGCCCGGCCGTGCCGTCCGTCATGCTCGCGGAACTGGCGGCCGTGGCCGGTGTCCCGGTCCCCCAGCCCGACCAGCCGCTGAGCGATGACCAGATGGCCGTCGTGCTGCGGCGCCTGCGCTACAGCGACGATCCGCCGCTGTCCTACCGCAAGGCCCGCGACGCCTACCGCCGCGCGGGCTTCATCGGCAGCGAGGAGCGGATCAGGCACGCCTTCGCCACGGTGATGACCAACGAGGGGGCCGGTGAGGCGTCCGAGGAGGCCGACAGCGAGGAGGAGTCGGAGGACGCGGACGCCTGAGTGACGTCCGGCACCACCAGTGAGGGCCAGCCCGCCACCTGCGGGCTGGCCCTTGCTGCGACTGCCGGAAACGCGGTCGACGGTGCAGACCCGGTGAGTGAGCTGGTGAGTGACCTGGTGAGCGATCACCAGGTTGCAGATCCAGGGAGCAGACCCGGTGAGCACCCGCACACGCCAACTGACCACCGGCACACGGGTGTCCCGCCCGCGTGCCCGGAACGAGGAAGGAGGGGGAGTGACGAAGCGAAAACACCACCAGCAGGGCGAGGACACCTACGGGCAGGCAGCAGGCGCCATCGGCGGCCTGGCCGTGGTCTTCGGCATCCTGGCCGCCATCAAGGACAAGTTGGGCTTGTCCTGGCCCGCCACCGTGCTGCTCACGGCCGGAGTCCTGGTCCTGCTGGGATTCCTGGCCTTGAAGCTCCGTACGGGCGCCGCACGGGTGTGGGCGGGCGAGGCGAAGACCGCGTCTGTTGCCGCTGTGACGAAGCAGGAGGCGGCGGCCGGCGCGCCCGCGGACCAGGTGCAGCCGGGCGCGGAAGCGGGCACGGAGGCCGCGGAGAGCGGCCAGACCGTGCAGGTGCACCCGGAGCTGACCGCGGCGCTCACCACGGCCGGTGCGATCGGCAGGGATCAGGTGATCCGGGACGATGAGGTCACGGTCACTCAGGTCCGTAACGGCAAGCGCTACGACTTCTTGGTCCCCAAGGGCCGTACGTATGCCGACGTCGAGAAGCGACTGGGCACCGTGGCGGGCATTTTCGGAGTCACCCGGCTGCACACCAAGCTGGAGCGCAGCCGGGTGAACGAGCGCCGCGTGCAGCTCCTGGTGCTCGACGAGCCGCCGTTCACCCGCCCGTTCGCCCCGCCCACCCGGCGGGAAATCGCGACGTTCGACGGAGTCCCGTTCGGACACGACGTCATCGGGGAACTTGTCGGCGTCTCGACGTTCGACAAAGCGTCCCTGCTGGTCGGCGGCATGACCCAGATGGGGAAAACGACCCTCATCAACGGGCTCATCACGTGCCTGCTGCTCGCGTACGGTGAATTCGAGCTGTATCTGCTCGATGGAAAAGAGTGCGGGCTCACCAGATTCGAAAAGATCGCCGTCCGCTACGAGGCGTCCGACGATCCGGCCGTCATGGAGAGCATGCTCGATGAGCTGAACGCCCGAGTGAAACGCCGTTACGCGAAACTCAAGGAAGCAATCCGGAACCGGCAGCCCGCCCCGAAATTCGTTCCGGTGTTCTTCATCGTCGATGAGGCAGCAGACTTCTTCACCGATGACGGGACACCCGCCGGGAAGGAGCGGGCTCGGGCAGTTGCGGAAAAGGCGCGCTCCCTGGTCTCCAAGGCCCTGGAGTCGGGAATTTCCACGGTGATGCTGACGCAGCGACCGTCTCAGAACGCGATTCCCGTCATGGTCCGCGACCAGTTCCTTTACCGGATGTGCCTGTACGTGGCATCGGAAGGAACCGCGAAAGTCGCACTCGGTGACACGTATTTCGACACTGTCGCCCCCATCAACCCGGCGCTGCTCGATTCCGACATCAAGGGGCAGGGGGTCCTCTTCGCGCACGGTGTCTCCACCCTCATCCGAGGATTCAACTTCCCGGACGAGTTCATCTGGGAGGTCGTCGACGAGGTCTACGACCGTCAGCAGAAGACGCTCGAAAAGGTCCCCGGATCGCCACTCAAAAAGGCAATCGATCTGATGCGCAGCAAGGGTGTGGAGTTCATTGCCACCTCCGAGCTGGCCCCTGCTCTCGAAATCACTGAAGAGGATGCGACAGAGGCCGGGAAACAGCTCTCCAAGCTGCTCGGGGTTCCGTCGCAGAGGGGCGCGAAGGGTGTGCGCGGCTACCGCCTCGCTGACCTCACGGCAGCCGCTATGTCCGGTTCGTGACCGTCACCCGGCACCGCACCCAGACCGCACCCGCACCGTCACCCGGCAGTCCAGGGTGACGGTGGCGGCGCGGCGGGTGACGGTCCGGGTGCGGTCACGGGTGACGGTCCTGAACAGCACAAACAGCCAGAACCCCTGGAAGGAGGAAAGTCGTTGCGCACCACCGCAGCAGTCACCATCGGCGTAGGAGCGACCGCGGCCGTCGTCGTCGGCGCGCTCTTACAGGCCGGCACCGCCGGCTCCCCGCTGGGGACGGCACTCACCCTGTCCGTCCCCGCCGCGTACAAGAGCCTGGTTGAGCAGGCAGGAAATACCTGCCCGGAAGTCACGCCGAACCTGCTCGCCGCGCTCCTCACGCAGGAATCCGGATTCAATCCGCAGGCCCGGTCGCCGGTCGGCGCGGAGGGAATCGGGCAGTTCATGCCCTCCACCTGGGAACATCACGGAATCGACGGCAACGGCGACGGTAAACGCGACGTGTGGGATCCCGAGGACGCGATCCCGTCGGCGGCCAAGTACCTGTGCGACATAGCCAAAGACGTGAAGAACGTTCCCGGGAACAAGCAGAGCAACATGCTCGCCGCGTACAACGCGGGAAGCGACGCCGTCCAGAAATACGGTGGCGTCCCGCCGTACGCCGAGACCCAGAACTACGTGAAATCGATCAACGCGCTCGCCGGAAAGCCGACCGGCGGCGGGAAGCAAACGACCACCCAGCAGGCCACGGCCGCCCTCGGTGCGGCAAAGGAAATGATCGGCAAGCCGTATTCGTGGGGCGGCGGAAACGCCAGCGGCCCCAGTACGGGAGTCTGCTGCTCACCGCGCGGATTCTCGGGATCACAGATCGCTGGATTCGACTGCTCCGGACTCATGCTCTACGCCTACGCGCGGGCCGGGATCTCCCTGCCCCGCACGGCGGCCGAGCAGTACGCGGCATCCGAACCGCTGAAGCCGGGCGAGATGCGGCCCGGGGATCTCGTTTTCTACGGCGACAGTGCCGCAGGAATTCATCACGTCGGAATGTACGTCGGGGGCGGATGGATCATCGACGCTCCCCGGCCCGGAACACAAGTCCGCTACGACCCCATGGACATGATGCCCGACCTTTACGGCGTCGCCCGTCCCGTTCCCACCCACAGCAAGGAGATCTGACCATGTCCAAGTTCTTCACCTTCGCCAAGGGCACCGACATGTCCGGCGGCTTCAAGGACTTCTTCGACACCATCGGGCTGACGGCCGGCGGTCTGGTCACCAAGGGGATCGCCGCCGTCGTCGCGATCATCGCGGTGCGGATGCTGTTCACCCTGCACAACGACCCCAAGGGCGCGCTGCGCAAGGGCACCACGGCGGTGGGGACCCTGTTCGTCGCGGTGGTCCTGGCGCTGTACGGGGACACGCTGTTCTCCACCGTGACGAACGCCAAGGGCTGACGCCGTGCCGGACAACGACCCGTGCGACGGGATCAAGGGCCAGGCCAAGGCGTACTGCGAGAAGCGGTTCGACGGCGGCGGGCCGCCCTCCTCCGGGGACGGCAGCCCCGTCGGCGGCGCCTCCGAGCACGTCAAGCAACTCGCGGACAGCCTGATTGCGACACTCAAAGGGCTGGTGGCGCCGAGGAACACGATGGCGCCGAAGACGGCCGACAACTGGGTGTACCAGCAGTTCCTGTGGCTGGGGCAGCATCTGGCGGTCGCCATCTTCGTGTGTGTGGTCGTCGTGTGTGCCCTGACCGCCTGGCAGGGCACGCCGCGGCTGAAGCAGATGGGCGCCTCCACCGGATGGACGCTGGCGGCCGTGGCCGGTATGGCGTCCGTCCCGGGGGTCGTGATGTTGCTGAACCGGGCAGTGAGCGGCGCGTTCACGGCCGCGTTCGACAGCAACGAGTCGACCCTCTTCCAGGTCATCCGTCACGACTTGGAGCACGCGGGGGATGCGGGGCCGCTGGGATCGCTGCTGATCATCTCGGCGCTGGTGGTGGCTCTCGCGTTCGCCGCGCTGGTCTTCATGACCAGGCAGCTCGGGATCCTCGCGTTCGTCTGCCTCGCCCCTCTCGTGCTGGCGTCGCTGGCACGCGGGGGCGACATGACGGGGGTCAAGATGTGGGCGCAGCGGCTGCTGGGCCTGATGTTCGCCCCGTTCGCGCTGCTGCTGGTCACTCCGTTCGTGGAGCTGGCCAAGGGGTCCTTGGTCATGGACGGCGCGCTGCTGGTCGCCGCTGACGTCCTCATGCTGCGGATGATTTTCCACGGGGTGCCGTACTTCGGGCCCCGGGTGGCCGGCTACGCCCGGACGGTGGTGGAGCGCAAGACCACCAACCCGCTGGCGCGGTCGCTGGCGCGGGCCGGTGCACCGGACTTCTACGAGCAGGAGTCCACCCCGCGGGTGCCCCGGACGGTGGCCACCCCCGGGCGCGCCATGTCCCAGGACCGCGGAGTCCTGTGGGCCGCCTACGGCGTCAAGCAGACTCCGCGGCCCGGACGGCTGACCACCGAGTCCGCCGTCGCCAGTGCCCGGCGCGATGAGATCAACCGGGCCGAGCGCAACGCGCGGATTACGCAGGTGCGCAAGCAGGTACGGGCCGCCGTCCGGCCCCAGGTGTCGCAGCCCCGGCCCCAGGCGCCGAACGGCCGGCCGCAGACGCGGACCCAGCAGCCGGCGCCCGGACCCAACCGCCCCAGCAACCCGTAACCAGCCCGGCCCCGGTGCCCGCCTGGGCGCCGGGCCGCCGGACGAACATCCCCCGCCGGGCCGTACCGGACAGCCGGTGCGGCCCGGCCTCCATTTCTTCAGGAGGAACTGCCATGTACTCCCTGACTCCCGGCTACCGTGTCCCGGCCGTGCAGCGTGGACTCAGCCGCGTCGAGACCCTGGCGACGAAAGTGAATGCCGGGATCGGGGGCGCCCTCCTGATGTCCGCGGCGCTCACCCCGCCGCCGGCGTGGACGTTCGGCGCGGTCGGCGCGACCGCAGCCCTGCTCAACGTCGCCCCCGGGCCGCGCTCGATCACCCGGTGGGCGACGGTCGGATACCGGCACCTGACCGAGCGCACCGCCCCGGCCGCCATGACCACGGCGCCGGGCGCGACCTCGACCTGGGCGCTGTATCCCGAGCACGGCACCATGCAGGACGCCCACCGCCGGGCGGCCTGGCACGACGCGTTCTCCCGCGCGCTGACGTTCGCCGGGACCCAGGCGCGCAGCGCGGGCATTCAGGTGCACGTCGCCCACCACGCCATGGCCGGTGAGCACACCACTCACATGCAGTCCATCGCGGTGCACGTCCCGAAGAACCTGGTGGGCGATCCCGACCGGATCCTGGACACGCTGGGCGCCGAGTTCGCCGGCCTCGGGTCCCTGACGCCGGTGGAGCCCGGTCCGGTGCGGGCCGTGACCGGCCGCGGCCCCGGCTGGGTCGCCCTGGAGGACGGCACCCACGCGGCCACCGCGCGGATCACCGGATGGCCCGAGGAGACCGGCGGGGACCTCATGCCCCGCCTCCTCCTCGGCCACGGCACGGACCGCTCCCTGGCGGTGCTGTACCGGCCGCTGCCGCCGGGCCAGTCCCGCCGCTCCGCCAAGTGGCAGCGCGCCGCGTCCGAGGCCTTCATCACTGACAAGGTCAAGGCCGAGGCGCACGACATCGCCAGCAGCACCGCGCACGGCGCGCTCGTCCAGGGCGCCACGCTCGTGGACGTCGACGCCTACCTCACGGTGTGGGGCGACAGCCCCGAGGCCGTCACCGAGGCCCGCTGGCAGATGGTCCTGACCGCCGACCGGCACCGCATCCAGCTCGACTGGCTCACGGGCCAGCAGCACCGCGCCCACGTGATGACCACCCCGCACGGAGCCACCACCCGGAAAGGGGCGATCCTTTGATCCGCCTGCCCTCCAACCACGCCGCGATCACCGCCCCTCTCGTCGCATCCGACACCCGATTCCCCGGCATCCCCATCGGCCGGTCCCTCCTCGACGGCCGTCCCTTCCACCTCTCGCCCGTCCTGGCCCCGGCCGCGTTCCTGCCCTCGACCAACTCCCTGGCCCTGGGCGGGCTCGGCTCGGGCAAGTCCACCACGGCCAAGGTCCGCCAGCACCGCGAAATCCTCGACCATGGCCACCAGACGGTCGTCGTCGACTCCTTCGGTGAGGACAACGCGGGGGAGTGGGCGCCCCTGACCCGGTCCGTGGGCGGGAAGGTCATCAAGGCCGGTCAGTTCACGCTCAACCCGTGCTCCTCGCTGTTTCCGCCCGAGGTCCGCGAGCAGTTGGTGCGCTCGCTGATCGCTGCCGTGGAGCCTGCCGCGCTCACCCCCCAGGCCACCCACGCCCTGCAGCACGCCCTGAACCACCCCAAGGCGACGTCACTGAACGGACTGGTCGACGCGCTGGTGCTCCCCGAGGCCGGCCGGTGGCCGGTGGAAAGGCTGACCGAGTGGGGCGAGGGCGTAGCGATCGCACTGTCCCGCTACACCGAGGGCTCGCTGCGCGGCCTGTTCGACGGCCAGGACGCCAGTCTGCCGCCCACCGATCTGCCCATGCTCTCCTTCGACTTCACCGAGCTGGATCGCAACTCGCCCGCGATTCCGGCGCTGATGGCCGCGGTGTCGTGCTGGGCAGAGCATGTCTGGCTGCCGCAGTCCACCGCCGTGCACCGGCACCTGGTGCTCGAGGAGGCATGGCAGATCCTGCTGTCCCCCGCCACGGCAGAACTGATCCAGCGGCTGCTGAAGAACAGCCGGAAGGCGGGTCTGTCTCTGGACGTCGTGATGCACACGCTGTCCGACCTCGGGGACGGCAAGGCGCAGGACCTGGCGCGGCTGTGCGAGGTCGCCCACGTCGGACGCCTGGGCCCGGAAGAGGCGGCCATCGTCGGCGCGCTCCTCGGACTGCCCTCCTGGGCCATCGAGCGGATCCCGACCCTGGAGCCGGGACAGGCGGTGTGGAAGGTCGGCCCCGACTACGTCGACATCATCGAGACCGTCCTCACCGAGGACGAGGTAGCCGTGACCGACACGTCCGCCCGGCGCCGCAAGGCGCAGCAGGTCCTCGCGGTCGAGCAGGAGGACGACGAGGACACGCACGACCTGGAGGACGCGGCCGAGGACACCACCGACTGGGCGCACCTGTCCGACTTCCTGCTGGCGCCCCCGGCCGCCGCCGGCGTACCGGCGCCGGACGGGCCGGACACGAGCGAGGGCGACTGGGACTGGGACCTGCCTCCCAACGTCGTCGACATCGACCCCCGCCACCAGGACGTGCTCCAGGCCGCGATGGCCGGCCGCTACGACGAGGCGGCCCAACTCGCCGCCATCGGGGAGCGCGAGGACATCAACGCCCACGGCATCAACTCGGACCAGGCCGCACAGTGGCTGTCGACCCGGGCCCGTGTGGCGGAACTGTCCGGGAGTCCCGACCAGGCCGCCCACCTGCGCGCTACCGTCGCCCGCATGGGCAAAGAGTGGTACGAGACGACCGGCGACCACACGTCCCCGGCATGGCAGCACACCCCCCAGCCGCCCGCCGCCCCGCCAACCCCGCCGGCCCCGGCGCCCGAGGCCGAGCAGCCCAGGGCGCAGCGGCGGCGGACCTGGCGCTACGTCGCCGCGCTCGCGGCCGTCTCCATCGCGGTGGCCTGCGTGTGGCAGTCCGTCCAGGACGAGCACCACACCCAGGACCGCAAAGCCAAGGCAGAGGCGTACAAGGGCCGTTCCGGCGCGGCGCTCACCGTCGACGGCGTCCAAGCGGACGTTGTCGCGCAGTGGAACACCGACAGAGACCGCGTGATTGTGCAGCTCCGCAGCTACTTCGACCGCAACGCCAAGTTCTTGCGGCTCGACGGGTCAGGGAAGAGCGCCAGCAGCGTGCAGCAAGACGGCTGGTTCCCCAAGGACCCTGAGATCGAGCTGCCGATTGAGGATCCGCTGGCGGATGTGACCGTGCGGATAGCGGTTGGCGGGAAGACCTGGAAGGACGGCTCCCGGGCCACCTCCCGGACTGTTCGCCTCTCCCCCACCGGAGAGGCCTACGACGCAGAGACCGGAAGGCGCCTGCCGTCCGACCTCTGACCCCGCCTCACTCCGACATCCGCCGATGGCCCGCCCCCGAAGGACTGGGGGGCGGGCCATCGGCGTGTCCGCCCCGCAAAGCCCTTCCGGTCGCTCCGTCTGGCCCTTGCACCTCCCCGCCCCGGCGCAGGGGGGGTGCAAGGACCGGACAGGCCGACCGGCCTACGCACCACCCCCCTTCCGCTCTACCGAATGGAGAGATCTCGTGGCCGTGATAGGCGTGCTGACGGAGCCGACCCCGCCCACCTGGTGGCAGGCCAACCGGCACAAGGTCTACGGCGTCAGCGGACTGTTGCTCGGCTACCTGGCAGGGACCCACCTGCACAGCGTCCCCGACCAGCCGCAGCACCCGCGCCCGGGCCACAGCACCCCGGCCCCGGCCACCCCCGGCCCCCACACGGCCCCGCACCGCGCCGCCTGACCACCCGACCCCGCCGCGCCCCCGGCCGACCACCTTGGACGGCGGAGGCGCGGCGCTGCCACGACGTCCGGAGGTACCGCCCGTGCTCATCCCCCGTCCGCGCCGCCGGATCGGCCGGCCCCGCCCGCAGCGCCCCGGCCCGCTGCCCGGCATCTGGGGCCGGTGATGGACGACCAGGAGCAGGACCTGGTCGACGTCGACCCCCACGATCCCGGCGACGGCTCCCTCCCGGTCCTGCGCTGGAGGCAGGCGGGCTACACGAACCTGGCGACGCGCCGCCAGCTGCGCGCGATGGGTCTGCGGCCCGGTGGCCAGGAGCCCGTCGCCCGGATTGAATGCCGCGGCGGCCGCCGCTTCGCGTGGCTGTACCGGATCGACCTGGCCAAGCCGAAGCTCCCGATGACGCTCGCGAAAGAGGCCGCGCTCGACCGGGCCATGGCCGCCAGGCAGACATGCCCCGGCCCCTGCCGCCGACGCTACTTCCACGCCCTCCCCCTCAAAACCCTTGGCACCTGCCTGGAGTGCCACGACGGCACGCCCGCCGACCCCACCACCTACGTCACCCTGCCCGCCCGTGATCTGGCGGCCTGACCAGACAGGAGAGACCACGTGTCCACCCCCACCGCCCCGCACACCACGACCGCCGACACGAACCTCGCGGACGCCCTGGCCGCCGTCACCACGGAGATCGGCCGCACCGACGGCAAAGCCTCCTTACTCCTGGCTTTTGACGGCGCCGTCCTCGCCGGACTCGCCTCCCTTGCCGACCGCCACCTGCCGACGCCCACCGTGGTCCTCGGCGCCCTGGCCGTCGCCGCGCTCGGCTCTGCCACTGTGCTGCTGCTCCTGGTCGTCCGCCCTCGCCTCGGCGGACACGACCGCGCCTCGTTCCCGTACTGGGCCCAACTTGACGAGCACGGGATCCGCGCCTGCATGACCGGCGACACCCGCGCCGCCCGCATCCGGGTCCTGTCCCGCATCGCCCTGGCCAAGTTCGCCCGGCTGCGCCGCGCGGTCGACTGCACGCTGGCCGCCCTCGCCCTGCTCGCCCTGGCCGCCCTCGCCGCACCGCTGGCCTGACGACAGACAAGGAGCCGTCGCCCCCGACCAACACCCGGTTATCGAGCGGCCCCGGCCGCCAACACCCTTCGTGGAGGACCGCATGGCCCGCAAGCCTGTCACCTGGTACATCGCCACCCCCGCCGACGGCATCATCGAGATGTCCCGGCACGCCGGCACCCCGGTGAACCTCGCCGACAACATCGGCCAGGTCGTCGACCACCCCAACCCCTGCCGCAACAAGTGGTTCGACGAGAGCGACTTCTCGTACTTCCGCATGGTCAAGCGCGCCGGTGAGGCGCTGGAGGACACCGGCATCTGGCCCGTCACCTGGCCCGTGCGGCTGTGGATCGTCCAGCCGCTGGGCGAGACCGGCAACTGGGGGCAGCGCCACTACCCCTACCGGCTGCTCTCCCACCGGACCCGCGTTCTGGAGGAGACCGACGCCCACCGCGCGCTCGGTGCCGCCGGCCGCGACGTCCTGGACGTCGTCCAGCATCAGATCCCCGAGCAGGCCGTGCGCTGGGCTGCGGACTGGGACGCCGACCCGGAGGGCATGCGCCAGCGTGAGTGGAACTGGGCGCAGTGCGGCGGCCGCGCCTGCGGCGGCGGACGGTGGGCGGAGTCGGTGGCCTTCACGACATCGCACGCCCGCTGCGAGTCGGCCGCGCAGACCTGGATCGAGCATCTCGCGCGCCGCGCCGTCGACCAGGCCCTCGCCGACACCGACGCCAGCATGTGGGCGTACAGCTACGCCTACGGCCGTGCCACCGGCCATGCGGTCGCCGCCCAGCACCACGGCCGCCTCGACGCGTACGTCCTGGACGCGCTCCGCGGCACCGGCCTCGACTCCCCGGCCGCTGAGGCGGCGTAGGTCCTCACCGAGATCCGCGAGCTGACCGCTCGCGCCGCCCCGCCGGCCTGACGAGCCGGGGCGGACAGGGCACCCGGGACGGCCGTCGGCGTAGGAACCCGGCCGTCCCGGTGCCACCCCTTCCGCCACCAGAGCGCAATCCGACAGAAGAAGGAGCAGATCCCAGCATGCACGCAACCGTGCCCGAGACCCCCGCTTTTGGCGTCGCGCAGTCGCTCGACACGACGTTTCCCGACCCGTCGCTGATCCTCCTGATCGGCGCGGCCGGGAGCGGCAAATCGACCTGGGCGCGCACCTGGCCGCCTGCGCAGGTCCTGGAACTCGACCACTTCCGGGCGCTCGTCTCGGACTGCGCGGGGGACCAGGGCGCCACCGCCGACGCGGTCACCGCCCTGCACACCGTGCTGGAGGCCCGCCTCGCCCGGAAGAAGACGACCGTCATCGACGCGACCCACACCGAGGAGCGCGTCAGGGCCCGGCTCGTGCAGACGGCCCGCCGCCACGGTGTACCTGCCGTCGCGTTCGTGGTCCCCACCCTGGCCGAGGTGTGCGTGCAGCGTCAGACCGGCCGCAGGGCGGAACGGGCCGTGCCCGAGGACGTCGTGCGGCGCCAGCACGCCGAGGCCGTCGCCGCCTTCCCGCGGCTGCACGACGAGGGTTTCGACCACGTCGTGTTCGCGGACAGCGTCCGCCGCCTGGAGCTGCTGCTGAAGCGGGCCGCCGACACCCGCCGCCGCGAGTCGGGCTGGGACGACGACCCGGGGGAGGCACTGATCCGCCGCGTCCTGGGAGAGGAGCTGCTGCCGCTGTGGCAGTGGCGCGACACTCCCTCGTTCCCCGGCGGCCACCGGATCGGTGAGATCCGCCTCGGCGCTGACCGGATGATCCTCGGCCTGCACGCCGGTGTCCTCGACCTGCTGGTCCCCTGCCCGTACGACGACGCGTGCACCGCCCCCGCATGGCAGCCCGTCCACTCCGTAACCGACCTGCTGACCGCCTACACCGCCACCCGCCCGCACCCCGACACCTGCTGCACCGTCCACGGCGATGGCGACCACCACCGGCACGCCCCCGCCGGGAGGACCACGGTCCCCGCCCCGGCCCGGCGCTGAGCGGCCGAAGACAGGCAGGCCCGGGACGGCCGCAGCATCGGCAGAGGTCGACCATCCCGGGCCGCTCCCGTCCCCATCACGAGGCCGGGAGCACTTCCAGCATGCCTGACCACCCGGCACCGCCCGGCGGCAGGCACCCACACAGCAAGAGGCGCACCCCCACGCCTGCACAGCTCGGGGTGCGCCTCTCTCATTCCGCCCGCACGGGCGAGAACGGAACCCCCATCATGCCCTCTTCCGCCCTCTTACGTCAGCCGCCGCGGACCCTCGTCATCGCCGCCACCGCACTCCCCCTCGCCCTGGCCGTCCTCGCCGACGACGTCCGCCTGCGCCGCCGACTGGAAGCCGCCCACCGCGACCCGCTCACCGGCCTCCTGCGCCGCGACGCCTACACCGCCAGGGCCCGCCGGCTCCTGGGCCGCCACGACGAGACAGCCGTGGTCATGGTCGACGCCGACCGGTTCAAGCAGATCAACGACAGCGCCGGCCATGCAGCCGGGGATGCCGTGCTCGCTGCGTTCGGCGCGCGGCTCACCGTGTGGGCAGGCCCGCACGCCGCAGTCGGCCGCCTCGGCGGCGACGAGTTCTCCGTGGCCCTGGAGCTGCCCGCCAGCAGCCGCGAACAGCGCCTCGCGCACCTGGTGCAGATGCTCCACGCCCCGGTCGTCCTCGATGACGGCCGCTCCATCGACGTGGCCGCGTCGGTCGGGGCCGCCACCCCGGACGTGATCGGCACCCGCGACCTCACCCTCCTCCAGCGGGCCGCCGATGCCGCCCTGTACGACGGCAAGCACACCGGCCGCGCCCGCCTCGCCACCACCGCGCACACCGCGGTCCCGTCCGTCAACGACCGCCGCGCCGGACGCCCCGGCACGGCCCTCCGGGAGCGAGCCGCATGAACACTGCAACCCTGCCCACGGGCGACTGGATCCGCGGAATCAGCATCAGGCAGCCGTACGCGGCCTGCATCCTCGCCGGCGCCAAAACCATTGAGAACCGGCCCGCACGGTGGCGGACCGGCTGGGTGCTGCTGCACACAAGCAAGACCATCGACCGGCCCGCCCTGCGCCTCCCGCTCATCGGCCGCACGATCCGCGACCGCCAGCTGGTCACCGGCGCAGTGGTCGGCATCGCCCGGATCACCGACTGCCACCAGGACCCCGACGGTGCCCCGCCCTGCTCCGAGTGGGCACACGCAGGCGCCTGGCACCTCGTCCTCCAGGACGTCCAGGAGCTGCCGCTGCCCGTCCCTGCCGCAGGGCAGCTCGGCCCGTGGAAGCCGACCCCGGACCTGCTCCAGCAGGTGTTCCAGCAACTGCCCGGCTTCCGGCCGTGACCAGCACCCGCCGCAGGAAACAGCCCCTGTTCGAGCCCGGACTCATACCGGCTCCCGGCGCCCTGCTCGACTGGCGCGACGCCCACCACTTCGACCACCGGCAGGAACGGCCCTGCGTGCTGTGCGGCCGTCCCACGGCGATGCGCTCCCACCACGGGGAGCCCGTCCACAAGACATGCGCCGAGAACTGGCTCACCGCGCACCCCGCCGAGGCCCGCCTGGGCCGCTTCGCGTCAGACCTCCAGCCCAAACGGCGGGAGGACGACGAGCACGCCTGATCTCACCCCTGATCGTCGAGAAAACGCAGCGGCCCTTGCCACCCGGCTTCAATCCGGGTGGCAAGGGCCGCTTTTTGCTTCTACCCCCGACTCAAGATCATTCTTGCCCAATTGTCCAACAACGATCTTGCGCTCTTCCGTCTCTGCCCGGGGCAGGGTCGGAGCGTCAAAGTGTCCCGGCCGGGACACTTCCCGGGCTGTCAGAAGTGTCCCGGCCGGGACACTTTCGACGTGTGTCAGGCGTCTTCTGTCTGCGTTGCGCCCTCCAACTGCTTCAGCTCATCCAAGATGTCCAGCGCCAGCACCCGTGCAAGCTGAGGGTCGGTGCGCACTGCGGCGCGCACCGACTCACGGTCGTACCGGCCCGCCTGGAAGCGGACGATCACCGGGCGCTCAGTGTTCCCCTTGCGAGGCTCTTGACCGTCGTCGTCCTTCTCTTCCGCGACAGCCAATGCCAAGGCGTCACGCGCCTTGGCAAGGGTTTTGCGATCCGTCCCCCCCATCTTCTTCGCGGTTTCCCACACGTTCCGGCAGTGCGCTGCATCGTGCTGCCGTAGTACGGGTGCCAGTACGTCCACCTGCTCGGTGGTCAGCGGGCCCGGATTGAGGGAGCGCAGAGCGTCGGCGACCGGCTCTTCGTTGACCATGCGGTAGGACTGGCTCTTGGAGATGCCCATGCGTCGGCACCACGGGTTGAAGCCTCGGAACGGCTTGTTCGTGGCCGGGTCCATCTCGTGCTGCCACGACTTAGACCGGTGAACCAGCCGGACCGCCGGCCCCGCGTATCGGAACAAGGTCTCGTTGCCGTAGTGCTCTATGGCCTTCTGAACTGTCAGAGCTGCGTCAATCCGCAGCGCACACGCCTGGAGGATGGCCTCGGGGTCGGAGGTCTCATCGGGGAGCGGTGCATCAAGATTGGTGCGCACCTGCTGCGGCAGTTGGAAGAGCAGCTTGTCCGGAGCAGGAACCGCCGCCGTCTTCCCGGGCTGCTTCGACCGCCCCTGAGCGGTACTGCTGTGGCCGACATCCCGGGCACTTACGTTCAGTGCCATTACGCCGTCACCTCATCCTTCGCCGACTTCTGCTTCGGAGTCTTCGCAGCGATCTGGGCGCGTAGCTGTGCCAGCTCGTCCTGGAGCCGGTCGGTGCTGTGCAGGGACAGCTCATTCGCTAGTGCCATGAAGTCCGAGCGGGCCTGAAGTGCCACCTGATTGGTCTTGTACTGAGTGCAGACCTGACCGTTGGCTGACGCGTTGGTGTGGACCCGGTACCGGCGGATCACTGTCTTGGCGACCGGCCATCCGTTGTCCGCGCAGAAGGACCGCGTGTCCTCTACGTAGATCTCACCCTCTTGGGGCGGCCAGTTGTTGATGACGACCGTGAAGTCCTTGCCGTACGGCTTGAGTACCAACTCGATGGTGCGCCATGTGGCGTTGAACGACTGTGGCTCCGTGGTCATAGGCACGACGACATGCGTTGCCTGGTCCAGGATGGCGCGGAGCATGTCGCCTAGCGGCTCCTCGGACAGCGGATCCATGCCGGCCTCAATCTGTTCCGGCTTCAGCGGGATAAAGCCCGGTGTGTCGACGTACACGTAGCGGTACGGCCAGTGCTTGAGATCGTTGATCGCCTCCATATCGTGGGCGATGTTGATGACGTCGAATGGCTGGTCGGCCATACGGTTGGCCCACCACAGTGCGTCCGACTGGGGGTCCCAGACGGCGACGGCTACCTGCGCGTCCCCGTTCTCGTCCCGGCCGTACGCCTGCGCGTTCAGGGCGGCAAGGTTCATCCCGATCAAGGTCTTGCCGACCCCGCCCTTCTGGGCGAATTGGACGCGGACCTCTGCCACGCTGTGTTCCCTTCCGTGTGTTTCCCCGGCGCCGTGACGCATCGGGTACTGCGGAGCGCCAGCCGCATGGGTTCACCGCTCATCGGGAGTGGCTACTGCGGCACAGCGGCCATCACTCTTTCACGAAGACGGGAGGGGGCCGGCGAGGAACACTCGAAAGTGTCCCGGCCGGGACACTTCTGACACCCCAGGGGACCTCCCGCTTACACGCAGCCCGCTCGCTCGCTGGGAACTTCCCCGTGCAGAGTCGGCATCAGGTGTCGCTGATCCACTCCCAGGCGACGGCCTGCCGCCAGGAGGCGATCATCTGCTGGAGGACGGTGTCTGTCTCCTGGGTGGCAGCGCGCCCCACGGCTGTGGCCGTGGCTCCCTGCGCGGCGAACTGGGTGCGCATCTCTTCCAGCACTGCCGGGACCTTGTCGTCCCCATGGCCCAGGCCGCGGACCTTACGTGCGATGTCGGCGCCTACCGCGTAGGCGCCCAGCCGGGCTTTGTCGCTCACCGGCATGGCGTCCTGGGGCCGCAAGGTGGCCTCGGCCACCTCGTACTCAAGGTGCGCCCGGCCCTCCCACAGTTCCAGGAGCTGGCCGGGGGAGAGGACGGGGCGGCCGTGCACGCGCAGGACGCCGACGAACTCCACCACGGTGCTGCCGTCGTTCTCCTCCTGCACATGGTGCTGCACGCCGTCGACTGTGACGGCGGAGGGGGGTACATCGGAGGGCAGGCGGACCGTGCGGGTACGAGTCATGCCCGGACGCTACACGGCCGCCCCGGATGCTGAAGCGGCCTGCCCAGCCGTGCCGTTGAGGTCCGGGGAGCTACGTTGCGGGCATGAAGCCCTTCCAGTTCCAGCAGGGCACCGCCCCCTGGCAGGCAGAGACCGGCACGCTGCTTCACTGGTACGTCACCGTGGACTGGGACGACCCCCGTCATCAGCCGCTGGCGCGGCTGCTCTCCGACTCCCGTCAGGTGCTGCGGGATGCCGGCTTCCCGCTGACTCCGGTCGAGCCGGAATGGGTGCACATCACCGTCGACCAGATCAGCCGCTCCGCCGACCGCGTTTCCACTGTCCAGCGGGGCCGCCTGGTCCGTGGGGTAGCCCGCCGCCTCGCGGGGGTGCCGCCGTTCCCGGTGATGGTGGGCAGTCTGCTGTCCTACCCCTCCGGTGTGATCGCTGACCTCCACCCTGACGAGGACCTGAGCGCTCTCCACCGGATCGCGCGCAGCGCGACCCGCGCCGTGCTGGGGGAGGATGCCTGCCAGTATCCGTTCGGCGTGCCCCACCTCACCACCGCCTACGCCCACGGGGAGGCCGACTCCGACCAGGCCCAGCGACTCCTGCGCCGCGTCCGTCCCGGGCACGCCCCGCTGTGGGTCACCGCGGTGGATCTGGTCGACGTGACCGCCACCACGAGCGCCACCGCGTCCGCCGGTGGGAAGACGATCACCTGGGAGCTGGTGGAGCGGATCCCGCTGGGGGGCGGGGAGGCGGGGAGCGCGCAGCATGGAGCCGGTCTGTCATCCTGGGGGCGTGTCTGACCAGCGTTTCCACCTCACCCTGACCACCGGGGGCCGCCCGGCCGCGCATGGCTGGTGGGCGAGCGAGGAGACCGCGCGACGGAAGTTCACCGTCTGGGTGGGCGAGTACGGCAGTTTGCCCCAGGCCCGCGTCGCCCTGGTCGGCGAGACCACGGGCGCCGTGGTGACGGCCTGGCCCAAGGAGTCGTGACCGTCGCCCCGGATCCGAGCCAGGGCCCGGCCTACGTGCCGGGAGGGTCCGTCTCGTCTCCGGTGTGGTCGAATCCGCGCAGTACCGGCGTGATCTCCTGGGCGGCCCCGCACAGGGTGCAGAGGGTCGTTGCGGGGTTCTCCGCGACGTCCAGGGCGCGCTCCAGGTCCAGGACCGGCGCATCCTGCGGCGCCTCGGTGCAGTCGGGGGCGTGCAGGACGCGCCGGCCGGGGCCGCGCCTGACACGGGCCTTCTGCACGACCCAGCCGGACGGCCGGCGCTCTCCGAGAATCTCGCGCACGGCGGATGGCGGCGCGGGCGCTTCCAGCCGGTCGGTGGGGACCTGGTTGTAGTCGACGCCGTCGACCGGCCGCACATGCTCCGGGGCCCGGACCCACACCCGGTACTCCGCCGCCCGCACCGTGCCGTCCTCACTGCCCTCGTACGACGGCAGGCCGACGAGGAACACCCAGCCGGTCGCAGTCTGCCGCCGCCTCCACAGCCGCGC
Organism: Streptomyces sp. NPDC056160; assembly: GCF_042268205.1. Lineage (NCBI taxonomy): Bacteria > Bacillati > Actinomycetota > Actinomycetes > Kitasatosporales > Streptomycetaceae > Streptomyces > Streptomyces sp. NPDC056160. The sequence continues at coordinate 6,380 of NZ_JBHJUW010000086.1, read as the reverse complement.
CCTGATCTCCTGCTCGGGAAGCCCCAGCACCGGGTCGGCAGGCAGCACGACCCACACCGGCACGGGGCCGGGCACAGCCGGATCAGGAGGCGTCGACATGGCCACCACCGTATGCAGCCGGACCGGGCCGCTGCGGTCGGGCAGGGCCGGCGTGTACCACCGTGGCGCGCGCCGAAGGGTCTGGCAGCGGTTGCATGAGGTGGCGTGCGCAGTCAGGCTCGGTGTGCGGGCCGGGTCGCCCCACCCTTCCCGTGGGGCGGCCCGGTTCGTCTCCTTCGGGGGTCAGCGCCTTCCTGGGGCGCCCGGTGTCTTGCGGCCCCTTCCCGATGCCGTAGACGCCTTGGGTTTGATCTCGGCGGCTTCTGCTGCTGCACGGGGCGAGAAGCCTGCGTCCTCGAGGAACTTCAGCGCGGCGAGGATGTCGTTGCAGGTCTTCATCAGCAGCATGACAGCCAGGTCGTTCTGCGCCTCTGGCGGCAGATGTGCCAGGCAGCACTTGTAGATGCGGGTGGCCTGCTTTTCGAGGCTGTGCAGTCTCAGGGACGCGTACAGCTTGCTCATGTCGACGTTGTTCGTCGCGATGTAGCGGCCGTGTACGAGCACGAATCCGGTTTTCTTGTTCGCGCACTGGTGGTCGCGGATCCAGGTTTTGCCGTACTCGAACTGGGCCGGAGTGTTACGGCCCATGGCCTCCGCACGCGGAAGACCGTCCTCGCCCGCTTGGGCGACCCGGTTCCAGATGTCCTCTCCGGTGTCGTGCGCCGCTTGGCGGCGCTGCGTGACCATAACTGCTCACCGTCCTCCCCCCGCTTGTCTGCCGACTGGAAGAGGGACCGCTCCTTCCTGCGGATGTGACGACCACGGATCACGCCTGCCCGAACCGGTGTCTGCGGCCCGGGCTCTCCCCATCGGAGCCCGCCGCATCAGCCAGTCGATTCCACGGACCGTCGTTTTCGTGTGCCGTCTGCCGGTGTTCTGCCGCTGTGCCTCCTACTTGCCTTCGTCGTTGTCCAGCAGCTTGGCCAGTGCCTTGTCCATGTCGGTGCGGCCGGTCGTGATGGCGCTCTCGCACCAGTCCAGGAGCATCCGCGCCTTCGTGACGTTGTCGATCACCGCCGCCTTTGTGTCCTCGTTGTAGTCCTGTGCATGGATCTCGGGGATGATCCGCTGCAGGGAGACGAAGAACGATGCGAAGGCCCCGATCAGTCGCAGGATCTCCAGGGGCGCCTCCTTGCCGACCACCGGGGCCGACGTCTCCTCGGCGACTTCCTCGATCTCCGCGGCGTCCTCGGCCGGAGCGAGTTCGGCCTCAGCCTCAGTCTCACGGTCGACCTGCCGCCAGTGCTCGTACTGAGCCTCCCGGATCAGGTGCCGCGCCCGCTGGTCGGCGACGACACGGCGTCGGACTTCAGGCCGGGTGATCGCCTCCTTGACGACTTCAGCCGCGTCTTCGTCGCTGTGCAGGAGCCGCCGGGTTCTGGCGAGCCGCTCTTCCTTGTTGCTCGGAGTATCGAAGTTCCGGTTGGCGACCTTCTCCGCCTCGTTCACCGTCCAGTGGTTCTCTTTCGAGATCGGGTCGTACGGGTCCTTCTTGATCAGGACGTAGCGGCTGCGGACATAGGCCAGCCGCTCGTGAACGGTCCAGCAGACGTCCGACCGCCGTTTGGCCTCCGGCCACTGCATCGCGATCTGGTAGTAGTGCCGAAGGGTGATCGCCGGGATGCCGATCTGGTGTCCGAGGATCTCGATGACCTGGGCCACTTCACCATGGCCCCGGGGATGTCCGGCGAGTGCCTCGATCACGAGGTCGCCCAGAGCGAAGTGGAAACTGGAGTGCCCTTTGACCAGCTTCCGGCCCTTGCGGACGATCGGCTGCCATTCGGCCTTCGTGTAACCGTCGGGAAGCATCATGGTTGTCACGAGGGAGCCTCCTCACCCGTGCGCCGAAAACCATCAGCCGTCACCCACTGGCTGTCCGCACCGAGGCGCGTGAGGCAACAGAAAAGCCAGACAGCCGAGAATGCCGTCTATGACCCACTTTACGCCCAGTCGATCCTGGTCATCTCTCCGTCATAAGGAGAGGTCCAAGGCGCAAAGCCCCGCGGTCCGCACCGCGCACATCCCTGGAGGCACCCGCCGTGATCGCTACCGTCTCGCCATCGCCGGAACGCTCGCCGGTGCGCTGCTGTCCGGACTGCTGTCCGGCAGGCAGGCCCGCACCGCGTTACGCGACTCCGAGCCGCCGGCCGCCGCCATCTCCGCTCCCGCCGTCCGTCTCGCGGTCCTGGCCCCCGCCCTGCGCCCCGCCGCGGACGCCGCTGCACGCGCCTCCTACGCCCTGCGGGGTGCCGACAGCACCGAGAGGCTGTGTGCGGCGCGGGAGGCGTCCCTGTCCGCCGACGAGCACCTGATCGCGGAAGCCGGGCGCTTGCTCGGTGTCTGACCCGTGGGCACGCCGAAGGGGGGCCGGTCACCGCCAGGTGGTGACCGGCCCCCCTTCGGCGTGCGGGCAGCTACAGCAGGTCCACGGGCGGCACGCGGCGGGCGGAGGTCATCCACCCGGCCCGCGCGTTCAGCGCGGCTTCCATTTCGGGGCCGGTGGGGTGGCGCAGGTGGGGGAACCAGACCACCGCCATCTGCGCGCGCTGCCGGGCGAGATCCCACCACAGGGCCGGGGGCTCGGGCAGCTCCATGACGACGTGTACCGCCCCGTCCTCGTCCGGCTTGTTGAGCGCCAGGACCACGGCGCCGGCCTGGTCCTGCCAGAAGTGCCACGGCCCCCCGTCCGCAGGAGCCTGCCCGGTGAGCGGGGTGAGGGAGGCGTACTGCGGGAAGGCATCGATCTCGGCCTGCCCGGCGCCGCCGTAGGGGGAGAGAGCGACCGCCGCCATCAAGGCGCCGGCGACCGGGAACGCGGTCGGCTGAGCGATCAACTGCGGTACGTTGCGTGTCTGTTGGCTCACCCACCGGAGTCTAGGGGTGCAGCCCGCACCGACCGACAGGAGACCCGATCATGGACGTTCCACCCGCCCCCACCGCTGCCGGTGAGCAGCACATCGCAGACCTGCGGGCCGCGCTCCAGCGTGTGCTGCCCCTCCTCAGCTTCTACGCCGGCCGGGAAGCCGCCGACTCCAACCCCGAACAGACCGCCCTGCTGCTCCGCGCCGCCGATGACGTGGCGGACGTCCTGGCGCGCACCGCCCCCGCATGACCGGCCGGGGACACGAGAAAGAGGGTCGGTCACCACCAGGTGGTGACCGACCCTCTTCGTCTCGTGCCCGATCGCTACCAGCGCATGCCGAGAGCGGTCCACTCCGCACGCTGCTCATCGGACAGCTTGTCCGCCCGGCGGCGGGTGTTGTCGACGACGGCACCGAGCTTGATCTCCGTCCCGTCCGGCAGCACCTCCACCGCCTTCCGCGGCACCCGCAGGTGTCCCTCCCGTTCGTAGAACTGCCGGGCGGCGGCCAGGTTCACCGCCCGCGCCTGCTCCCGCCGGCCCACCGGCCGCGCCGCCTCGACCCCCGCCGGGGCGGGCTCCAGGCCCAGAGACTCCAGGAGGTACTGCTGTGCGGGCAGGAGGCGGTCCCACCCGGTGCGCTGCGCCGTCACCCAGGCGCCCAGGTCTTCGCCCTGCACGATGACCTGCCCCGCTGCCTGGGCGAGCGGGCCCCCCGCCCGGACGTGTGCCTGACACAACCGGTAGACCCGCTGCCACCCCGCCCCCCACACCGGACACCACCCCGCGTCGATCGCTTCCAGCGCCTCCCTGCGGCTCTCTGGCAGCTCCCCAGTGCTGGGCACGCCCGTTTCCCCCGCCGCGCGCCGAACGGCGTTCACAGCCGCCTTCCGGGCCGCCTGGCGCTGGTTCTTCGCCCACGTCCCGATGGGCTGCCCCTCCCACACGGCGGTGGCCGGCGGGACGAAGTGCCCGTGCGCTGCGGCGTAGGAGCGGGCGACCGCGAGCATGCCCTCCCACTCGGTGTAGACCGACCACACCATGCCGAGCTTCTCCAGCTCGGCCACCCGCTCCGCCTCCAGCGTCCCGGCCGCGTAGTACCGCCGCTGATCCGCCAACCACGCCCCCAACGGATGAGCGCCGACCCCTGCCCACTCCTCCGGGGTCCGGTAGGCCACCGGCACCGACAACGTGTCCGACCCGGTCTCCCGCAGCCACCGCTGGGCGGCCTGGATGCCGCGTCGCCAGTACGAGCGCTCGGGGTCGATGACCCGCAGCCGCACGAACGCGGCCACCGCCGCGGGGTCGCGCTCGGTGCTGAACCGCAGCACAGCCCGGGCTCCCGCACTCACCCGCGCCGCATCCTCGTCGTCCTGGTCCTGGTCCCGGTCCTCCGTGGCCAACTCCCCCTCACCATCAAGGAGTTCGTGACCCTTCGGGCCGCTGCGCGGCCTCGGGTCGGCCAGCGCTTCCACGGTGTCCGTGTCGTGCGCCCGCAGCGCCCCGAGCACCTTCGCCAGGGTCCCGTACGCATCCGAGGTGAGCATTTCGTTTTCATCCTCGTCCGGCCCGAGGAATACCGGCACCACCAGTGTGGCCAGTTTCCCGTGCCCGGGATGCATACGCAGAGCACGCCCGACCATCTGCACGATGTCCACCATGGAGCCCCGGGCGTCCGCGAAAAGAACCGAGTCACACTCGGCCGTATCCACGCCTTCACCGAGCACACGAACCGAGGAAAGAACCCGCAATTTCGCAAGCACATCACGGCCTGAGAATTCGTCCTCTCCGAGGAAATCGGACGCGAATTCATCGAGCACCTTCCGCCGATGGGCCGGAGGATGCTCGCCGTACAGCCAGTCAGCCCACACCTGCTCTGCGGGCGGGAACCCCTCGGGGTCGCTCTCGGCCAATCGCAGCGCCACGCCGGGAACCGTGCGGGCCATAACTTCAGCATCCTCCACCCGGGAATGGAAAGACAACAGCCGCCGGAATCTTTCCGCCGACGCGGCCCGCATCACCCCCGCCGCAACCGCAGACAGCCGCGCCCCGCGCACCGCGTCCGAGGCCGCGTCCCCGGCCTGGAGCGCCGCCCACAGGTCGGGGTCCCGGATGTCCATGACGAGCACCTGATACGGCGCTACCAGGCCCATACGGATGGCATCCGACAGCTTCAGCTTGTACGCCACCGGACCGAAGACAGGCGAGTCATCGTCCATGCTCGCCACCAGTCGCGGGGCGTCCCCCTCCGCCTCCCAGATCCGGGCCGTGGCGGTCATGTACACCCGCCGCACCGCCGGCACCTGCGTCTGGTCATGCACGGCCGCCCACGGCTTCCCCGCATCCCCACTGGTGCGGTGCGCCTCATCAATGATCATGAGGTCGAACACCGGGAGGCCGGCGCCGTGGGCGTGTTGGAGGATTCCGAGCCCCACCGAGGCGTACGTCGCGAAGACGGTCACGGTCTCCAAGCCATTGACCCACGCCGTGAGTTCGTCCGGATCGGTCGTGCAGGGAATTCCGTCCGACTCGTCCGCCCGCAGGGAACACACCCCGATCATCGCGCCCTTACGGCCGCCTGCCCGCCATGCGCGGGTCATCTGCGTGAGCAGATCCAGCGTCGGCACTAGGACCAGCACGCGACGTGCGGAAAGCCGGTTGGCAATCTCCGTCCCGATGAGCGTCTTCCCGGACCCGGTAGCGGCGATAACCTGAGTCCGAAGCCCCTCGGGCGGAATGGCCCCTCCCGGCGGCACGGACAGCATTTTGAGCGCTGAATCCACGGCCTCAATCTGATGCGGGCGGAGTTCCATGCGGGTCATATCTGCTCCGTTTCTCACGCGCGTCGGGCGTGTTTGTCGGCGTACTGACGGCTGGAAGGGAAAGTGATTCGAGTGGTCCCGGAGGGCGCCGGTTCGATGGGACGGGGGTCGGTAGGGGGACCCGAGTACGATCCCAAATCTATCGGGAGACTGCGAAGTGACGCACAGGGTTGTTGGAAGGTGGCGTGATGTGGTTGAGTGTGTGCGGTCCGGGAGGCCAGCCCCCGGCGCCGGGGGATGCAGGGGTGACGGGCCGTCAGGGTCCCCGGGCGGGAAGTTGACGCACCGTCAATCAGCCCCGCCCATCGAACTCGTTGGCGTGACAGTTCCGAGTGATCCGGGTGCCCTGGACAAGCCGGGGCAGTAGCCCAAAGGGGGAGGGGAGCGGTACCCCCGATACCCGTCACACCCCCTCCCCCTCCTTGCTGCCGCCTGGTCCGGGGCGCGGAGCGTCCCGGACCCTCCGGGCTCGGCGGAGTCGTGCCCGTACTGCCGGGCCACGGAGTGGACCGGCAGTGCCGGAACGGAGTTCCGGCCTCCCGGCGCCTGCGCCGGGACAGCGGCGCGTAGCGCCGCCGCGTCGCGTCTGCGGAGCAGAC
>NZ_JBHJUW010000085.1:0-36665 GCF_042268205.1 Streptomyces sp. NPDC056160 | reverse complement strand
GGTACCGGCCGGGCGGACAGCACAGTGCGGAGGAGATCGCCCGCCAGTACCTCTCGATGGTGCTGGAGGGCATCGCCGCCCGCGACTGACCCCACTCACGACACGACACCTCACGACACCCCACTCACGACACGACACCTCACGACACCCCACTCACGACACGGCACCTCACCTGACGTCACATCACCTGATCCCGTTGATCCGAAGACCACGTCCTCCACGGCGTTCGCCCCGGGTCAGGGCCGGGCCGCCCCGTCCGGCCTGTGCGCCCCGCAGCCGCTCCGTACACTGCGGGTGTGGCTGAGCACAGGACGAGTGGCGCGACGAGCGGTGACGAACGGCCGGCCCTGCCGGCGACGAGCTGGGCGGTCCTCGGACTGCTCTCCTTCGGTGAGGAGTTGTCCGGTTACGACCTGAAGAAGTGGGCGGACTGGTCGCTGCGCTTCTTCTACTGGAGCCCGTCGTTCAGCCAGATCTACGGCGAACTCAAACGGCTGGAGAAGGCCGGTTACGCCACCTCCAGGATGGTCGCCCAGGAGACCGGCAACCGCGGCAAACGCGTCTACCGGATCACCGAGGCCGGCCTGGAGGCGGTCCGCACCTGGGCCCGCGAGGCGCCGGTGGAGCCGCCGGTCCTCAAGCACGGCGTCATGCTGCGGGTCTGGCTCGGGCACCTGCTGGAGCCCGAGCAGATGCGCGAGGTGCTGGGCCGGCACCGGGCCTACGCCGAGTCGATGCGGCGGCACGCCGAGGCCGACGTCGAGGGCGCCCGCGACGAGGAGGCGTGGGCCTACCCCGCGCTCACCCTGAAGTGGGCCGAACGCTACTACGCCGCCGAGCGCGACCTGGCCGACGCGATGCTGGCCGACATCGAGGAACTTCACCGCAGGCAGCCGTAGGTCCTGCGGTAGTAGAGCAGGGGGCCGGTGCCGGGGGTCCGCCGGGCGAGGGCGGTGACCCGGCCCAGGACGATCGTGTGGTCGCCGCCGGGGAGCGTGCCGGCCAGGTCGCACTCGACCGTCGCGAGCGCGCCGTCGAGCAGGGGCGCGCCGTTCGCGCCGGGGTGCCAGGCCACCCCCGCGAACTTGTCGCCGCCGGTCACCGCCAACTGCCGGGACAGCGCCTGCTGGTCGGCCGCGAGGACGCTGACGGCGAACCGGCCCGCCGCCCGGATCTTCGGCCAGGTCGACGAGGTGTGCGCCGGGCAGAAGCACACCAGTGGCGGGTCCAGCGACACGGAGGCGAAGGACTGGACGGCCATCCCGGCGGGCCGCCCGTCCGGCTGGAGCGCGGTGACCACCGCGACACCGGTGCAGAAGGTGCTCATCACCTCGCGCAGGGGGGCATCGTCGAACGGGGCGGCGGACGGGTCGCTGTGCGGAGTCAGGGTCGGCATGGGTCCTCCTTGACCGTGCGAATTATACCTAGCAGTAATATGCCTATTCGAAATACTGAAGAAGGGATACCCCGCGTGCCCGCACATCAAGCGGGCGAACGCCGGGCAGCGCGGCGGACCCAGCAGCGGACGGTCGCCGCGGCGGACGAGGCGGGCGAGCGCAGGCTCTACGGTCCCGCCGCCCGGCACCTCGCCGTCGGACCACCGGTCCACGCAGGTCCGGTGGTCGGGACGGCCAAGGTGGCCTCCGTCACCTGACCAGCCGGGCGTGTAGCCGGGCCAGGGTGGCCCTGTCCAGGCCGAGGCCCCGCGTGAGGTAGCCGTACAAGCCGCCGTAGTCCCGCTCGGCCTGGCCGAGGGCCGCGCCCAGGTAGTCGGGTCGGACTTCCTGCAGCGGCACGAGCAGGTCCGGGTCCCGCATGAGCCCGGACTGCTCCAGGCCCTCGCGGACGCGGAGGTCGGCCGCCGCGCGGAAGTCGTTGGAGAGCAGGTAGTCCCTCTCGGCGGTGGCGGCGGGGACACCCACGGCCCGCAGCAGGACGTAACTCAGCCAGCCGGTGCGGTCCTTGCCCGAGGTGCAGTGGTACAGCAGCGGTGTCCTTCCGTGGTGCGCGATGTCGCGGATCGTCTCGGCGAAGGCGCGGCGGTCGCCCGGGTCGGTGACGAAGGCGCGGTAGATCGACCGCATCAGCTGCGCCGCCTTGCCGTCGCCGAGCACCTCCTGCTGCTCCACCGGGTCCTTCGATGCGATGACCTCCATCGTGGTGGTGTACAGACCGAGGTCCCGCACGGGCCGGGAGGTGACGGTCAGGCCGGCCGGAAGGCGGTCGGCGCCGTCGCCCCGCACCTCCTGCGGGACCCGGAAGTCCACGACGGTGCGCAGTCCCTCCTGGGACAGCCGCGTCACGTCCGTATCGGTCAGCCTGCCGAGCCCGTCGGCGCGGAAGACCTGGCCGTAGCGGACGTGGCGGCCCTGCTCGGTGCGGTAGCCGCCGAGGTCGCGGACGTTGACCGCGCCCTGGAGGACGATGTGGCGGACAAAGGCGGTGGTGCTGTACGAGGCCGTGGCGGTGGGCCGGGGGATGGTGTGGGCCAGGGCGAGGGTGGGCAGGCAGCCGAGGGCCACGGCGGAGATCAGCACTCGGGCGGACCGGATCGGGCGGGCAGCGCGCATCGGATCAACTCCCTGGGCAGAGGGGGAAGTTCCTCGGACGGGTGGGGAAGGCGACGGGCCGGGGAGGCGGGGGAGGGGGCGTCAGTCGGCCGGGGGCAGCGCCCGTAGTGTCGCCCGGGCCTGCGTGATGATCCGGTCGACGAGTTCGGCGCAGGACGGCAGGTCGTCGATGACTCCCGCGACCTGGCCGGCGGCCATCACACCGAGGTCGGTGCGGCCCTCGACCATGGAGGCCTTGAGCAGCATGGGGGTGTTGGCGGCCAGGAGGACCTGGCTCCAGGTCAGCTCCCGGCCGTGCTTCATGGCGATGCCGTCGCGGACCATCCGGGACCAGCTCGTGCCGGACTCGTGCCGGAAGGCCGCCGCATGGCGCACGGCACGCAGCAGGGCGGTGGCGCGGCCCGAGCGTTCGAGGGTGTCGACCAGATCGGTGCGCAGCATCCGGTGGGGGAGCCCGTCGACCTTCGTGGTGACGGTGACGTCCTTGACGGTGGCGGCCAGGTACCTCGCCTTGACCGTGTCGGGGACGGTGCTGTCGGAGGTGAGCAGGAAGCGGGTGCCCATGGCGATGCCCGCGGCACCGTAGGCGAGTGCTGCGGCGAGGCCCCGGCCGTCGTGGAAGCCGCCGGCCGCGACGACCGGGATGTCCACGGCGTCCACGACCTGGGGAAGGAGGACGCTGGTGGCGGTGTCCCCGGTGTGGCCGCCGCCCTCGCCGCCCTGCACCACCACGGCGTCGGCGCCCCACGCGGCCACCTTCTCGGCGTGCCGCCGGGCGCCGATCGACGGGATGACGACCACGCCGGCGTCCTTGAGCCGGGCGATCAGCTCCCGCGAGGGCGCGAGCGCGAACGAGGCGACCCGCACCCCCTCCTCGACGATGACCCGCACGCGGTCGGCCGCGTCGGAGGCGTCCGCCCGGAGATTGACCCCGAAGGGCGCCTCGGTACGGGACCTGACCTCGCGCACGGCCGAGCGGAGCCGGTCCACCGGCATCGTGGCGGAGGCGAGGATCCCGAGCGCGCCGGCGTTCGCGGCGGCCGAGACCAGGCGGGGCCCGGCCACCCAGCCCATGCCGGTCTGCACGACGGGGTGCCGTACGCCGACCAGTTCGGTGAGCGCGGTGCTGATCGTGGCGTCGCTCATGAGCGGACCTCGCGGTCGCGCAGCGCCCTCGGGTCGACGACCTCACGGATCAGCCGCAGCTCCTCGGCGGCGGGCTCGCGGGTGTACGGGACCTCGTCCGGGATCGTGAGGGTGAACCCGGTGGCCTCGACGACCTGCTCGACCGTCACTCCCGGGTGCAGGGAGCGCAGCCGCATCGTGCGGTCGGGGGTCTCGAAGTCGAAGACGCCGAGGTCGCTGACGACTTCGGGGATGCGGTGGTAGCGGGTGGCGGACGGGCCTGCGGCGGCCGCGCGGTCGTGGCCGACACCGCAGACCATGTCGGCCTTCTCGACGAACACCCGCGGCGAGTGCCGGGGCACCCAGTAACTGGTCGGATTGTTGAGGGTGTTGACGGGCGCCCCGCGCACGCCCAGCAGCTGGCGTGTCGGCCGGGCCCAGTCGCCGATGCAGGAGATGTTCTGGTTGCCGTACCGGTCGATCTGGGAGGCGCCCATCATCACATGCCGCCGCCCCGTCGCCACCAGGGCGAGATGCTGGCGGTAGGGGAGCCAGCCCTCCACCACGGCGGGCGCGGCGCCGAGCGCCGGGACGTCGCCGATCAGCAGGGCCTCGCCGTCGGTGAGCAGCAGCTCGGGCGAGAAGGTGAGCCTGGCCAGGCGGGCGCCGATCGTGGGGACGGTGCCCATCGGACTGGCCAGCACCTCGCCCGCGCCGCGCCAGGCCTCCGCGCAGGCCACCACGCAGTACTCGGCCCGCGTCGCCGTCGCCGTCGCCGTCGCCGCCGTCGTGATCGTGTCGCTCATCGTGCCGCCTCCTCCTGGTGGAACGCCGTCACGGCGCTCTGGTAGGCGTCCTCGTCGCCGGACAGGAACCGTTCGGTGAAGGCCCGCCACGCCTCCGGGTCGGCGGCGGCGCCTGCGTAGGCGCGCTGGAAGGCCTCGTCCCGCTCGTAGCCGGGGGCGCAGGAGGTGAAGTGCGCTCCGTTCGGGGTCTCGACGACACCGTTCACGAACGCCCGCTTGACGAGCAGGGTCTGCGGGCCGGCGTCCTTGAGCAGCCCGGCACTGTCCACGATGCGCTCGCAGGAGACGTACGCCGTGTCGGCGGCCTGGCAGAACAGGTCGTCGAAGTAAGGGTCGGCGCCGAGGTACTGGGCGTTGCCGTGCACGTCCGCCCGGTCGAGGTGGACCAGGGCGGCATCCAGCCGCAGGGCGGGCACGGCGACGAGTTCCTCGCCGTCCTCGTACGGCGAACGCACCGTCCGCAGACCGGGGTTGACCGTCATCACGTCCGAGCCGAGTCCGGCCCGGACCGGCAGGAACGGCAGCCGCTGCGCGGCGGCGGTCAGGCCCCACATGACCATCGCCTCGTCCAGCTCCACCAGTTCCAGCGCGCCGTGCTCCCGGGCCGCGCGGAAGTGCGGCTCCAGGGGGACGGAGTCGAGGGTCGCGAACGCCGCGACCAGCTTGCGGACCTTCCCCGCCGCGGCCAGCAGCCCCACGTCCGGGCCGCCGTACGAGACCACGGTCAGGTCGGTGACGTCCGAGCGCAGCAGCGCCCGGACCAGCGCCATCGGCTTGCGCCGCGAACCCCACCCGCCGATGCCGATCGTCATGCCGCTGCTCAGGCGGCCGGCGACCTCGTCGGCGGTCATCGTCTTGTCGCTGCTCACGACTGCTGCTCCTCGTCCTTGCCGAAGGTGTCGCGGATGCGGTCGGCGACACCGCTGAGGTTGGCCTCGAAGGTGAAGCCCTGTTCGAAGCGGTAGCTGCGGCGCACGTCGACCGGGTCGATGCCGTTGATCGCCGCCTTGGCCAGGCGGATCAGCGTCCCGTCCTTGGCGGCGATCTCCCGCGCCAGCTCCAGCGCGGCCCCGGCGAGCTGCTCGCGGGGGACCACCCGCCACACCGAGCCGTGCCGGTGCAGCTCCTCGGCGGTGACGGTGCGCGAGGTGTAGTACAGCGCCCGCATCAGGTGCTGGGGCACCAGACGGCCCAGATGGGTGGCGGCGCCGAGTGCGCCCCGGTCCAGCTCCGGCAGGCCGAACGTCGCGTCGTCGGAGGCGACGATCGCGTCGGCGTTCCCGACGAGGCCGATGCCCCCGCCCAGGCAGAATCCGTGCACGGCGGCGACGACCGGGACCTCGCAGTCGTACACGGCGGCGAACGCCTCGTAGCAGCCGCGGTTGGCGCCGACGAGCGCCTCGTGCCCGGTCGTGCGCTGCATCTCCTTGATGTCGACGCCCGCGTTGAATCCGCGGCCCGCGGCGCCCAGCACCACGCAGCGCACCTTCGGGTCGGCGCCGGCGGCACGCACGGCCGCGGCCAGCTCGTACCAGCCGCCGACAGGCAGGGCGTTGACCGGGGGGAAGTCCACGCTGACGACGGCGATGCCGTCCTCGGGGACGGAGGTGGAGACACCCATGAGCAGATCAGCTACCTTTCCACCAAACGTTTGTTAGGCGAGAAGGTAGCAGCGGAGTGCGCGCTGCGGGAGGTGTCCTTTGGCGGCGATCATCGATCTCAGCGGATGTGTGACGGTTGTCACCGGCGGAACCCGGGGTGTCGGAGCCGGTATCGCCCGCGCGTTCCTGGAAGCCGGCGCGGAGGTCGTGACCTGCGCGCGCCGTCCCCCGGACCGGCCCGTGCGGGCGGCCGGCCGCACCGCCCGCTTCCTCCCCGTCGACCTGCGCGACGCCGGGGCGGCCGACGCGTTCTTCGACCGGGTACGGCACGAGTACGGCCGCCTCGACACCCTCGTCAACAACGCCGGAGGCACCCCCTTCCGCATGCTCGGCGAGGGCGGAGCCGCCCGGCACGCCCGCGTCGTCGGACTGAACCTCCTCGCACCCCTCACGGCCTCGCTCGCCGCGTACGAGGTGATGCGCGGCCAGGACCGCGGCGGGACCATCCTGATGATCGGCAGCGTCAGCGGGACCCGCCCCTCACCGGGCACCGCCGCCTACGGCGCCGCCAAGGCCGGCCTGGACCATCTCGCCCGCTCCATGGCCGTGGAATGGGCGCCGCGGGTCCGGGTCAACACCGTCGTCCCCGGCATGGTCCGCACCGAGCTGTCGCACCTGCACTACGGCGACGAGGACGGCATCGCCGCCGTAGGCCGCACCGTGCCCCTGGGCCGCCTCGCCGCGCCCGCCGACATCGGCGACGCCTGCGTCTTCCTCGCCTGCGACCGGGCCGCCTACATCAGCGGGGCGAGCCTGCACGTGCACGGCGGAGGGGAACGCCCCGCCTTCCTCGACGCGGCCGACGTCAACCAGCAGGCCGCCGCCGAGTGAGTCACCGAACGGCACCTCCACCTTCGAAAGGCAGGACACCCGCATGACCAGGACCTCCCCCGCGAACGCGACCTCCGGCACGACCGGACTGTGCACCGGACGCGTCGCCGTCGTCACCGGAGCCGGCCGCGGCCTGGGCCGGGCCCACGCCCTCGCCCTCGCCGCCGAGGGGGCCAAGCTCGTCGTCAACGACCTCGGCGTCGGCCTCGACGGCACGGGCGGCACCGCCGGACCGGCCCGGCAGGTCGCCGACGAGATCCGCTCGCTCGGCGGCGAGGCCGTCGCCCACGGCGGCGACATCGCCACCTCCGAGGGCGCGGCCTCCCTCGTCGCCACCGCTCTGGACGCCTTCGGCCGCCTCGACACCCTCGTCAACAACGCCGGGTTCCTGCGCGACCGCATGCTCGTCAACCTCGACGAGGACGACTGGGACGCCGTGATGCGCGTCCACCTCAAGGGCCACTTCCTGCCGCTCAAGCACGCCGCGGCACACTGGCGCGCCGAGGCCAAGGCCGGCCGCACCCCCAAGGCCCGCGTCGTCAACACCAGCTCCGGGGCCGGGCTCCTGGGCAGCGTCGGCCAGGGCAACTACGCCGCCGCCAAGGCCGGGATCGTCGGACTGACCCTCGTCGCCGCCGCCGAACTGGGCCGCTACGGCGTCCAGGTCAACGCCGTCGCCCCGGCCGCCCGGACCCGGATGACGGAGCAGACCTTCGCCGACACCATGGCCGCCCCCGGCGACAGCCGCTTCGACGCCATGGCCCCGGAGAACGTCTCCCCGCTCGTCGTCTGGCTCGGCTCCGCCCTCTGCGCCGGCGTGACCGGCCGCGTCTTCGAGGCCGAGGGCGGCCGCATCACCGTCATGGAGGGCTGGCGCCCCGGCCCCACCACCGACAAGGGCGCCCGCTGGAGTCCGGCGCAGGCGGGCGAGACGGCCCTGAAACTCCTCGCCGAGGCGGAGAACCCGCAGCCGGTGTACGGCGCGCAGCAGTAGGGCCTGCGGGCGGCGGCCGATCGCCGGGGGGCCGATCGCCGGGTGGCCGGGTGGCCTGGCGGGCATGTCGGCCGCTGGGTGGTGGGCAGGCGGCAGGCGGTCGCCAGGCGGCAGACGGTTCGGCGGTTCGGCAGCCCGTGGCCGTCGGCGTGCACGGCTCCCGTCCGCCCCGGCCGCCGTCCCCCCGGGAGACGTGAGCGCCCCCCCGGCCGGGCGGTCCCGGCTGCGCCGGCCTGGGCGTACGCCCCCTCCCCGCCCCCCTCCCCGCCCCTTTCCCGGTCAGCGGGAATTCGCGCTCCCGGTGCGCAACGGCTCTCGCCTAGGGTCTGTCCGGCGGATCAAGTCGCAGGTGGGAAACGGTGACTGACCGACCCGGACGGGCGTGCCGGATCCCGCCTGCCGGGCCTGATCCGCCGGACAGGCCCCAGCCTCCCGGAACAGCCCGAAGCCCCCGCAGAGGACCCTCATGCTCACGGACCCCGTAAGGCAGCAGGCGGCGCGGATCCTGCGCTCAGCCGAGCACAGCGTCACGCCCGTCGCCCCGCTGACCGAGACCTTCCCCGGCATCGGCACCGAGGACGCGTACGAGATCCAGCTCGTCAACATCCGCCACCGGCTCGACGCCGGGGCGCGGGTGCGCGGACACAAGGTCGGCCTGTCGTCCCCGGTCATGCAGCAGATGATGGGCGTGGACGAACCGGACTACGGCCACCTGCTCGACGACATGGAACTGTGCGCCGACCGGCCCGTGCCGGTCGCCCGCTACTGCCACCCGCGCATCGAGGTCGAGGTCGGGTTCGTCCTCGGCGCCGACCTGCCGGGCGAGGACTGCACCACCGCGGACGTACTGGCCGCCACCGAACGCGTCGTCCCGGCCCTGGAGTTGATCGACAGCCGGATCGGCGACTGGCGCATCTCGATCGCCGACACCATCGCCGACAACGCCTCCTCCGCCGGATTCGTCATCGGCGAGGGCCGCGACCCGCGCGAGCTGGACCTGAAGGCGATCGACGCCCGCCTGACCGGCGCGGGCGAACTGCTGGCCGAGGGCCGCAGCGACGCCGTACTCGGTGATCCGGCCGTCTCCGTCGCCTGGCTCGCCCGCACCGTCGCCCGCTTCGGCGTGCCCCTCAAGAAGGGCCACGTGGTGCTGCCCGGCTCCTGCACCCGGGCCGTCGACGTCGCGGCCGGAACGACCTTCACCGCCGACTTCACCGGGCTGGGCCCGGTCTCCCTCTCCTTCACCTGAGGTGATGCACACACCATGACGCCCACCACCAGGACCAAGGCGACCGCAGCGATCGTCGGGTCCGGCAACATCGGCACCGACCTGCTGTACAAGCTGCAGCGCTCCGAACTCCTCGAACCGCGCTGGATGATCGGCGTGGACCCGGACAGCGAGGGCCTGGCCCGCGCCCGCCGTGCGGGCCTCGCGGCCAGCCACGAGGGCGTGGAATGGCTGCTCGCGCAGGACGAACTCCCCGACATCGTCTTCGAGGCGACGTCCGCCTCCGTTCACCGGGCCAACGCCCCCCGCTACGCCGAACTCGGCATCAAGGCGGTCGACCTGACGCCGGCCGCGGTCGGCCCCGCCGTCGTCCCGCCCGCCAACCTCCGCGCCCACCTCGACGAATCCAACGTCAACATGATCACCTGCGGCGGCCAGGCCACCATCCCCATGGTGTACGCGGTCTCCCGCGTGGTCCCCGTGCCGTACGCGGAGATCGTCGCGTCCGTCGCCTCGGTCTCCGCCGGTCCCGGCACCCGCGCGAACATCGACGAGTTCACCCGCACCACCTCCCGCGGCATCGAGACCATCGGCGGCGCGGGGCGTGGCAAGGCGATCATCATCCTCAACCCTGCCGAGCCGCCCGTCATCATGCGCGACACCGTCTTCTGCGCCATCCCCGAGGACGCCGACCGGGACGCGATCACCCAGTCGGTGAAGGAGATCGCCGAGCAGGTCGCCGCGTACGTGCCCGGCTACCGGCTGCGCAGCGAGCCGCAGTTCGACGACCCCCGCCCTACGAGCGGCGGCATGGCGCGCGTCGCGGTCTTCCTGGAGGTCGAGGGCGCGGGCGACTACCTGCCCCCGTACGCCGGAAACCTCGACATCATGACCGCCGCCGCCACCAAGGCGGGCGAGGAGTTCGCCCGGCGGATCGCCACCGGCCGCTTCGACCGCAAGACCCACGGGGAGTCCTGAGATGCCCTACTCCGACACGCTCGACATCCGCGTCACCGACTCCTCGCTGCGCGACGGCTCGCACGCCCAACGGCACCAGTTCACCGTCGACGACGTACGGTCCGTCGTCGCCGCCCTCGACGACGCCGGGGTCCCGGTGATCGAGGTGACGCACGGCGACGGCCTGGGCGGCTCGTCGTTCACGTACGGCTTCTCCAAGACGCCCGAGCAGGAGCTGATCAAGGCCGCGGTGGACACCGCGCGGCAGGCGAGGATCGCCTTCCTGATGCTGCCGGGACTCGGGGTGAAGGACGACATCCGCGCCGCCCACGGCAACGGCGCGAGTGTCTGCCGCATCGCGACCCACTGCACCGAGGCCGACATCGCCGTCCAGCACTTCGGGCTCGCGCGCGAGATGGGCCTGGAGACGGTGGGCTTCTTGATGATGGCCCACTCCACGACCCCCGAGACGCTGGCCCGGCAGGGCCGCGTCATGGCCGACGCGGGCTGCCAGTGCGTGTACGTGGTCGACTCCGCCGGGGCCATGGTCATGGACGACGTCACCGCCCGCGTCGAGGCGCTGGCCGCCGAACTCGGCGGTGACGCCCAGGTCGGCTTCCACGGCCACGAGAACCTCGCCCTGGGCACGGGCAACTCGATCGCCGCCATCCGGGCCGGCGCCCTGCAGATCGACGGCTCCACCCGCCGCCTCGGCGCGGGCGCAGGCAACACCGCCGTGGAGGCGCTGGTCGCCGTCTGCGCCAAGATGGGCATCCGCACCGGCATCGACGTCCTGAAGATCATCGACGCGGCGGAGGACGTCGTACGACCGGTCATGGACGAGGAATGCCGGCTCGACCGGCTCGCCCTGCTCATGGGCCACGCCGGCGTCTACTCCAGCTTCCTCAAGCACGCCTACCGCCAGGCCGAGCGCTACGGCGTCTCCGGCGCCGAGATCCTGCTGCGCGCGGGCGAGCGCCGCCTGGTCGGCGGCCAGGAGGACCAGCTGATCGACATCGCCGTGGAACTCGCGGCGCGGAACTGAGCAACAGGGCCCGAGGCAGCGGCCCTGAGCCGCACGACCGCAAGACAGCAGTACCTACCGAGAGCCGTAGGACCGACAGAGATCGGAGGACGAGATGACTGCGCTCAATGAAGAGGTCCGGGTCATCGAGGCGGGCACGCCGCCGACCCGCTTCGCCCGGGGCTGGCACTGCCTGGGCCTCGCCGACGGCTTCACGGACGGAAAGCCGCACGAGATCGAGGCGTTCGGCACCAAACTGGTGGTCTTCCAGGGCGAGGAGGACAGGAGGCTGCACGTCCTGAACGCCTACTGTCCGCACATGGGCGGCAACCTCGCCCAGGGCAGCGTCAAGGGGGACGCGGTCGCCTGCCCGTTCCACGACTGGCGCTGGTCGGGCGACGGCCGCTGCGCCGGCATCCCGTACGCCCGCCGGGTCCCGCCGCGCGCCAAGACCCGATCCTGGCTCACCCTGGAGCGCAACGGGCAGCTCTTCGTCTGGCACGACCCGCAGGGCAACCCGCCGCCGCCCGAGGTCACCATCCCGGAGATCGCCGGCGTGCACGGCCCCGAAGCCGCCCGGTGGAGCGACTGGACCTGGAAGGCGCTCCTGGTCCAGGGCGCCAACTGCCGCGAGATCGTGGACAACATCGTGGACATGGCGCACTTCTACTACGTCCACTACGCGTTCCCCGAGTACTTCAAGAACGTCTTCGACGGGCACATCGCCACCCAGTACATGGAGAGCAGCCCGCGCGGCGACATGGAGCTGGGCACCCTGAGCGCCGGACGCCTGCGCTCCGACGCCTCCTACTACGGCCCCTCCTACATGATCGACCACCTCTACAGCGACGTCGGCGGCGGCACCGAGATGGAGATCGTCCTCATCAACTGCCACTACCCGATCACCGCCGACAGCTTCATGCTCCAGTACGGGGCGATCGTCAAGCGGCTGCCCGGGATGACCGACGAGCAGGCCGCCGAGACCGCGCGCCTCACCGCCGAGGGCGCGACCGTCGGCTTCGAGCAGGACGTGCGTATCTGGCGGAACAAGACCCGCATCGACAACCCGCTGCTGACCGAGGAGGACGGCCCGGTCTACCAACTGCGCCGCTGGTACGACCAGTTCTACGCCGATGTCGACGACGTAAAGG
This sequence comes from Streptomyces sp. NPDC056160, assembly GCF_042268205.1. Classification (NCBI taxonomy): domain Bacteria; kingdom Bacillati; phylum Actinomycetota; class Actinomycetes; order Kitasatosporales; family Streptomycetaceae; genus Streptomyces; species Streptomyces sp. NPDC056160. The sequence goes on along the minus strand of NZ_JBHJUW010000085.1, from coordinate 24,318 downwards.
ACGAGATGACCCGCCGCTTCGAGTTCGAGGTCGACACCGAACGGGCCAACCAGGCCTGGCGCGCCGAAGTCGCCGAGAACCTGGCCCGCCGGGGCGCGGGGGCGGGGACCGAGGCCTGACATGCAGCCCGTGGAGTGCGTGACCTGCGGCAACCAGGTCCTGTGCGAGAAGTTCAGCATGGCCCACACCTCGGTGCAGTGGACCTCCGAAGCGGCCGTGGTCTGCGCGGAGTTCCGCGACCGGGTGGGCGAGGGCCGCACCACCGCCCGCATCCGCACCTGCGGAGCGCTGCGCGACAGCATCGACCGCGCGGTCGCGGACGGCACGCTGGAGGTCGCCGATGTCTGATCCGGCGTCTGAACCACTGTCCGATCCGGCGTCTGAACCGATGCCTGATCCGGCGTCCGAAGTGATGCCTGATCCGGCGTCCGAAGTGATGCCTGATCCGGCGTCCGAAGTGATGCCTGATCCGGCGTCCGAAGCAATGCCTGATCCGACGTCCGAACCGGCGTTGCATCCGGCACCGGGAGCGAGCCGCACCCACCGGCTGCGCGTGACCGAGGTGGTCGCCGAGACGCCGGACGCGCACTCCCTGGTGCTGGAGGTCCCACCGGAGAGCACCGACCGCTTCGCCTACCGCCCCGGGCAGTTCCTCACCCTGAAGCTGCCCGGGACCGGCGCGGGTCCGGCGGCCCGCTGCTACTCCCTCGCCAGTTCCCCGTACACCGGGGAACCGATGAAGGTCACCGTCAAGCGGGTGGCCGGCGGATACGGCTCCAACTGGGTGTGCGACGAGGTGAGGCCGGGGGACGAACTGGAGGTGCTGCCCCCGGCCGGCACCTTCACCCCCGGCTCCCTCGACACCGACCTCCTGCTCGTCGCCGGGGGCAGCGGCATCACCCCGGTGCTGTCCATCGCCAAGTCGGCCCTGGCGCGCGGGCGGGGCGGGCTCGTCCTCCTCTACGCCAACCGCGACGAATCGTCCGTCATCTTCGGCGACGAACTGCGCCGCCTGGCCGGGGACCACCCGGACCGGTTCGTCCTCATCCACTGGCTGGAGTCGCTCCAGGGTCTCCCCACGGCGGACCGCCTGAGCGCCGTCCTCGCACCGTACGCCGACCGCGAGGGCTACGTCTGCGGTCCCGCGCCGATGACGGACGCCGTCGAGCAGAGCCTGCGCGCCCTCGGCACCCCGGGCGACCGGATCCACCGGGAGCGGTTCTTCTCCCTGGGCGCGGACGTCTTCGACGTACCGGCCGTCCCGGCGGCCACCCCCGCCGACGGCGCGAGCACCGCGGAGGTGGAACTCGACGGTGAGAGCCACATGGTCGCCTGGCCGCGGGGAACCCCTCTCCTCGACGTCCTCCTGGCCGCGGGCATCGACGCACCGTACTCCTGCCGTGAGGGCGGCTGCAGTGCCTGCACCTGCCGGGTCGTCTCCGGCGAGGTGAAGATGGTCCGCAACGACGTCCTGGACGACGAGGATCTCGCGGAGGGCTACGTCCTGGCCTGCCAGGCGGTGCCGCTGACCGAGCGGATCGAGATCAGCTACACCTGATCCGCCGAGATCAGATACTTCCCGATCCGCCGAGGTCGGATACTCCTCACCCGCCGCCGGGCCCGTCCGGCGCCCACGGCCGCCCCTCGGCCCGATCATCCGACCACCCACGCCCGCCTTCGAGGGAGCAGACCATGCCCCGTACCCACCTCGTCACCGGAGCGGCCTCAGGCATCGGCCGGGCCACCGCGGCACTCCTGCGCGCGCGGGGCCACACCGTCATCGGCGCAGACCTCAAGGACAGCGACATCTGCGCCGACCTGTCCACCCCGAAGGGGCGTGGCGAACTCGTCTCCCGGGCCGTGGAGTTGACCGGCGGATGCCTCGACACCGTCATCGCCTGCGCGGGCATCGCGCGGTTCGACCCGCTCACCATCAAGGTGAACCACTTCGGAGCGGTGGCCACGCTGGAGGGGCTGCGCCCGCTGCTTGCCGCCGGAACCGACCCCCGCGCCGTGGTCATCGGATCCATCGACTCCGTGCACCCGGCAGACCCGGCGATCGTGGAGGCGGCGCTCGCCGGTGACGAGGAGACGGCGGTGGCCGCGGCCCGGGCTGCCGTCGACCGCGGCGAGGGACACCTCGTCTACTCCTCCTCCAAGGCAGCCGTCTCCCGCTGGGTCCGCCGCACGGCGCCCACCGCCGACTGGGCCGGTGCGGGCATCCCGCTCAACGCTGTCGCGCCCGGCGTCGTCCTCACGACCATGACCCGGCCGATGCTGGACGACCCCGAGATGCGGCTGCTCGTCGAGCGGAGCGTGCCGATGCCGCTGCACGGTCACGCCCGCCCCGAGCAGATCGCCCCGCTGGTCGCCTGGCTGACCTCGCCCGAGAACTCCCATGTGACCGGGCAGGTCGTCTTCGCCGACGGCGGCGCCGATGCCGTCCTGCGCGGCGACGGCACCTGGTGAGAGCCCGTAGCAAGCAAACGCACGGAGTCGCACGGAGTCGTGCGGAGACATACTGCGATAGGCCGAGACACACCGAGATGCACCATGACACACCGTGACACACCATGATGTACCCGGACGCACCCCGATACATGAAGACGCGAGGAGACTGGTGAACGTACCCCTCAAGGGCTTGGGGACCGACGGGCCCTCCGCGCACGCCCGCTCGCTCCGGCGCTCCACCGTGCTCCCGGCCGCCCCCGCCGAGGTGTGGGCTGCCATCGGTGCCTTCGGCGGCCTCGCCGACTGGCATCCGCACATGCCGCCGTCCGCTGTCGAGGGCGGCGCCGATCCGGAAGTCCCCGGCGCCGTACGGGCCTTCGCCGTCGACGGACACGTGGTCGCCCGCGAGCGCCTGCTGGACCGCGGCCCCGAGGCCCGCAGCTACCGCTACACCCTCCTGGACCCGGTGCCGTTGCCGGTCGCGGAGTACGTGGCCACCCTTGCGGTCCACCCGCACCCGGAGGGCGCCGAGGTCGTGTGGTCCGCCGCGTACCGGAGCACCAAAGAGGTCGCGGCACAGGTGGAGTCGCTCTTCGGTGACGGCACCTACGCGGCCGGCCTCGCCGCCCTGCGCACGCGCTTCGCCCGGGGGTGAGACGAGGGCGCCCGGCCCCGCCGTCGCGGCGTCACGGGCAGCGGTGCGGCATCCCCTCGCGGCGGTGTCACATCCACTCGCTGAACCGCAGCCACATCAGCATGCTGTCCATCGCGGGCGGCGGTACGGCGGGCGCGGGCGGTGCCGTCCGCTCGGGCCGCGTCCGGTTCTTCGTCCGCCGGCCCGGCCCGAACATGTCCTGCCACACCGCCCCCGCGCAGCCGCGCACGGAGGGGGCGATCCGCTCCAGTTCCCGGTGGGCGCCGTTGCCGCACACCGAGATCGCGGCGATGGCCCGGCCGGCGCCGCGCAGTGGTGCCGCCACGCAGGACACCCCCCTGAACCCCTCCTCACGATCGAAGGCGGTCCCGCGCTCCCGTGCCGTCGCCAGTTCCCTGCGGAGCGACTCGGGACGGGTGATGGTGCGGGGCGTACGCGCCCGCAACCCGCCGTGGATCACCTGCTCCACCAGCGCGGCGTCGGCGAAGGCCAGGATCGCCTTGCCCGCCGCCGTGCAGTACGCCGGCTGCCGGCCGCCCACCCGTGACGGCACGCCACCGTCGTCCGAGCCGCCGATCCGCTCCAGGTACACCACCTCCGTGCCGTCGAGCACGGTCAGGTGCACCAGGTGGCCGGTGGACTCGTGCAGCGCGTGCAGATGGGGCAGCGCCGCCCGTCGCAGCCGGTTGTGGTGGGAGGCCAGAGCGCCCAGTTCCAGCATGCCCATGCCCAGCCGGTAGTCGTGGCCCTCGCGTTCCAGCCAGCGCAACTGCACCAGCTGGTCCAGGATGCGGTGCGCGGAGGACCGGGGGATCCCGGAACGCTGCACGACCTGGGTCAGGGTGAGCCGGGGCTCGGCGGTCTGGAAGGTGCTCAGCACCTTCGCCGCCTTCTCCAGCAGGGACAGTGGCGGAAACCCGGTCGCGGCGGCCTGAGTCGTCATCGACACCTCACCTCACACACGGACGGCCGGCAGCCCGGGGGCTCGGCCGTGATCTCCGGTATTGCGGGGAGACTGCCAGCCGATCCCACCTGCTGGGAAGAGGGTGTTTCGTTTCGGAACAGTAACGCGTACTTTCCCTCGCGTCAGCCCCCGGGGTCGGGGCCGACCTCCGGCCGCTCGGTCGACCGCCCCGGGCAACCCGCCCGTACGACGCACGACCAGTCCTTACGACCCGTACGCCCCGTAGACCCCGTACGACCTGTAGGCCCCGTACGACCCGTAGGCCCGGAGAGGGATGCGCATGTGCGACGACGACGTGCCCGCAGCGGTCTGCCGACACGCCCCCGCCGAAGTGCCCGTAGGGGAGCCCGGCGAGCGCGCCGCCTCCTGCGCCGATCCGCCGCCCCTCCGCCTCAGGGCGTACGACGGCTCCACCGCCGGCTGACGGGCCCCGGCCCGCCCCCCCAGGACGGCCGCCGCCCGCCGCAAGCCCCCCGCGCCACTGGTCGCTCCAGGAAGCAGATGCCGCCCGGCACCCCTGTCATCACGTACACGTACCACGGAAAGAGGCATGACCAGCGTGTTCAACGACCTGTCAGGGACACTCGCCCCGGCCCCCGCCACCCTCGCGCAGCTCGCCGACTTCGCCGCGGACGCCTACGGCCGGCGGGAGGCGCTGGTCGATGGTGAGGTGCGCTGGACCTTCACCCGGCTGCGGGAGGAGATCGCGGCCTGCGCCCGGGCCGCCCTCGCCCAGGGCATCCGTCCCGGCGACCGGGTGGCCGTCTGGGCGCCCAACACCCGTCAGTGGATCACCGCTGTGCTCGGCGCCGTGTCCGTCGGCGCCGTCCTGGTCCCGCTCAACACCCGCTACAAGGCCGCCGAGGCCGCCGACATCATCCGCCGCAGCGGGGCCCGGCTGCTCCTCACCGAGCGCGGTTTCCTCGGCATCGACTACGTGGCGATGCTGCGCGACGCGGGCGAGGACCTGGGCGGGCTGAGCGGCACCGTGGTGCTGCGCGGGGAGCCGGCGGAAGGGACGATCGGCTGGGCCGGCTACCTGGCGGCGGGAGAGCGGGTGCCGGAGTCCGAACGGGCCGCCCGCAGCGCCGCCGTCCGCCCCGGCGACCTGTCCGACATCCTCTTCACCTCCGGCACCACCGGCCGCTCCAAGGGCGTGCTGACCACGCACGGCCGCACCCTCCGGGTCTTCAGGGAGTGGGCCCGCGCGGTCACCCTGCGCACCGGGGACCGCTACCTGCTCGTCAACCCGTTCTTCCACGTCTTCGGGTACAAGGCCGGCATCGTCGCCTGCCTGCTGAAGGGCGTCACCATGGTCCCCGAGGAGGTCTTCGACCTGGAGCGGATCCTGCCCCGGGTGGCCGAGGAGCGGATCAGCGTCCTGATGGGCACGCCGACCGTCTTCCACAGCCTGCTCGACCATCCCCGGCGCGCCGGGTACGACCTGACGGCGCTGCGCCTGGCCGGCGTCGGTGGCAGCGGCGTCGGCCCCGAGCTGATCGAGCGGATGCGCGCCGAACTGGACGTCCAGGCCGTGTTCAACGCCTACGGCCTCACCGAGTCCACCGGGGTGGTGTGCGTGTGCCCGCCCGACGAGGACGCCCGGACCGTGGCGACGACCGCCGGACCCGCGTTGCCCGGGACCGAGGTGCGGGTGGTGGGCGCCGACGGCGCGCCGCTGCCGCCCGGCGAACCCGGCGAGGTGGTGGTGCGCGGCTACAACGTGATGTCCGGATACCTGGACGACCCCGAGGCGACCGCGAGGACCGTCGATGCCGACGGCTGGCTGCACACGGGTGACATCGGTGTGCTCGACGAACGCGGCTACCTGTCCCTCACCGACCGCCTCAAGGACGTGTACATCGTCGGCGGCTTCAACGCCTACCCGGCCGAGGTGGAGAACGTCCTGCGCGGCCACCCCCGGATCGCCGACGTCGCGGTCGTCGGCGCCCCCGACCCGCGCCTCGGCGAGGTCGGCGTCGCCTTCTACGTCCCGGCCCCGGGGGCCGAGCCCGACCCGGCCGAGCTGACCGCCTGGGCACGCGAACGGCTCGCCAACTTCAAGGTCCCGCGCCGCTTCCACCCCGTAGCGCACCTGCCGCGCAACGCCGCCGGAAAACTCCTCAAGGCGCAACTGCGCCGCACGGCACAGGAGCCTGCGGCGCCCTGACCCGCACACCCGACGGACCACCGGAGCGAGCGTGTGCGGCAGCCGGCGTCACCGCCCCCGCCCCACCGTTTCCGCCCCCGCCACACTCCCGTACCGGCACACCCGCCCGCACGACGAACCCGACCCGAGGGACGAGACCGAGATGGCGAACACACACGACAGCGGGGACCTGCGATGCGACGTACTGGTCGTCGGCTCCGGCGGCGGCGCGCTCACGGGCGCGTACGGCGCCGCAGCGCGCGGCCTGGACACACTGGTCATCGAGAAGACCGAGTACTTCGGCGGCACCACCGCCTACTCCGGCGCCGGTCTGTGGCTGCCGGGCAACCAGGCCCAGGCGCGCGGCGGCCTGGAGGACTCCGCCGACCTCGCCCGCGCCTACTTCCGCGCGGTGGTCGGCGACACCACCCCGCACGCACTGCAGGACGCCTACCTCGACCACGCGGGCGAGACGGTCGCCTTCCTGGAGGACAACGCACACGTCCGCTTCGAGTACCGGCCGTTTCCCGACTACTTCGCCGCACCCGGCAGGTTCGACGCCGGTCGCGCCGTCTTCCCCGTCGACCTCCCCCTGCCCGAGGAACCGCACGAACTGCTGACGGCGGTCCGTCCCCCGGCCTGGGCCCAGCGGCTCGGCCTGCCAGTACCCGAGGGACCGCTCACCGACGGCCGCGCACTGATCGGCCGGCTGCTGCTGGCGCTGGAGTCCACCGGCCGCGGCCGCACCCTCCGGAACACCGCCCTGACCCGTCTGGTGACCGAGGACGGCCGGATCACCGGCGCCGAGGCCGTGCACGACGGCCGTACCCGGCGGATCCGCGCCCGCCGCGGTGTCCTGCTCGCGGCCGGCGGCTTCGAGGCCGACGCCGAACTGCGGCGTTCCTGGCAGGGCTTGCCCGGCGCCGACTGGACGATGGGCGCACCCGGCGGCAACACCGGTGACGCCCTCCGCGCCGCCGTCGAGGCCGGCGCCGCCACCGCCCTGCTCGACCAGGCCTGGTGGTGCCCCTCCCTGCGCTTCCCCGACGGCTCCGCCGCCTTCACCCTCGGGCTGCACGGCGGCATCTTCGTCGACGGTTCGGGCCGCCGCTTCGCCAACGAGTCCCTGCCGTACGACCGGATGGGCCGCCGGATGCTCGCGGCCAAGGCCGGAACCACCCCCGGCGACCCGGTGTGGTGGGTCTTCGACGGCCGCTTCGGCGACGAACCACCCGGCATCACCGTCGTCCCCGCCGACCGCGAGACCTTCACCGAGGCGGGCCTGTGGCACACCTCGGACACCCTCGACGGCCTCGCCGCCCGCACGGGACTCGACCCGGCGGCCCTGGACGCCACCGTGCGCACCTTCAACCGGTACGCCGCCGACGGAACGGACGCCGACTTCCACCGCGGCGAAGACCCCTACGACCTGTTCTTCGCCCAGGGCCAGGGCCCCAACCCCTGCCTTGTCCCCATCGAGAACGGCCCTTACCACGCCGTACAGATCGTCCTCGGCGACCTCGGCACCAAGGGCGGCGTACGGACCGACACGCACGCCCGTGTGCTGCGCGAGGACGGCACGCCCCTCCCAGGCCTTTACGCGGCCGGCAACACCACCGCGTCCGTCTCCGGACCCGCCTACCCGGGCCCGGGCGCACCGATCGGCTCCGCGATGGTCTTCGCGCACCTCGCCGCCGCGCACCTCGCACTGCAGCAGTAGCAGCAGGAGCAGCAGACATGGCGGCCCCGGGGCCGCCGCTCCTTCCCGCTCAGCGGGAGCCAGGTATTTCGTTCCGGAACAGCGGGGCGTACGGTCCTGGCACTTCCGCCACCACGACCACCCGAAAGGGGATGTTCATGGCCGAAGACGTACTGGCAGCGATCCGCGCCCTCGCACCCGGCCTGCGCGAGCGCGCGGCCGAGGCCGAGACCCTGCGCCGCGTGCCCGAGACCTCCATCAAGGAGATCGAGGAGACCGGCTTCTTCCAGTTGCTCCAGCCCAAGCCCTTCGGCGGCCGGGCAGCCGACCCGGCCCTCTTCTACACCGTCGTCAAGGAGATCGCCAAGGCGTGCGGTTCCACCGGCTGGGTCGCCTCCGTGGTCGGGGTCCACCCCTGGCACGTCGCCCTGTACGACCCGCGGGCCCAGCAGGAGGTGTGGGGCGAGAACCCCAAGGCCCGCGTCTGCTCCTCCTACGCCCCCACCGGCAAGGTCACCGTGGTCGACGGAGGCTTCCGCGTGACGGGCCGCTGGCACTTCTCCTCCGGCTGCGACCACGCCGACTGGGCGCTGCTCGGCGGCCTCGTCCCGGACGCCGACGGCACCCCGGTCGACATGCGCACCTTCCTGATCCCGCGCTCCGAGTACCGCATCGACGACGTGTGGGACACCGTCGGCCTGCGCGGCACCGGCAGCAACGACATCCTCGTCGAGGACGTCTTCGTCCCCGAGCACCGCGCGCTCAGCTTCGGCCCGGTCACCGCCCTGCAGGTGCCCGGCCACCAGATCAACCCCGAGCCGCTGTACCGGCTGCCGTACGCCGCAGTGTTCACCACCACCATCTCCACCCCGATCGTCGGCATCGCCGAGGGCGCCTACGAGTCCTGCATCGAGGCCACCCGGAAGCGGTTCCGCATCTCCTACGGACAGACGGTCGCCGAGGACCCGTTCGCACAGGTCCGCATCGCCCGCGCCGCCAGCGACATCGACGCCGGCTGGCTCCAGCTGTCCCGCAACATCACCGAGATGTACGGCCTCGCCGCGCGCGGCGAGGAGCTGACCATGGCCCTGCGCACCCGCGCCCGCCGCGACCAGGTGCTCGCCACCGAGCGCTCCGTCGCCGCCCTGGACCTGCTCATGGAGAACTCCGGCGGCAACGCCATGCGCACCGGCCCCAACTCCGTCCAGCGCGCCTGGCGCGACGCCCACACCGGCCGCGGCCACGCCGCCAACGACCCCGAGCGGGCCCTGGTGATGTTCGGGCAGGCCGCGCTCGGCATCGACATCAACGACTCGATGGCCTGAGAGGTGCCCCACATGGCAGAACCGACCCGGGAATCGACCTCCCGCACCGTGAAGGCCGCGGGACTCACCCTGCACTACCACGAGGCCGGTCCCGAGGACGCCGGCGCACCGGTCGTGATCATGCTGCACGGCGGCGGCCCCGGCGCCTCCGGCTGGTCCAACTTCGGCCGTAACCTCCCCGTCTTCGCCCAGCGCTTCCGCACCCTCCTGGTCGACCAGCCCTGCTTCGGCCGCTCGGACAAGCCCGAGCTGGACAAGGACTACTTCAGCTACAGCGCCGACGCCGTGGCCGCCCTGATGGACGAACTCGGCATCGCCCGCGCCCACTTCGTCGGCAACTCCCTCGGCGGCGGCACCGGTGTGCGCATGTCCCTGAACCACCCGGACAAGGTCGGCAAGCTGGTCCTGATGGGCCCCGGCGGCGTCTCCGTCAACCTCTTCGCCCCCGACCCCACCGAAGGCATCAAGCGCCTCTTCGAGTTCAACGCCGCACCCGAGCCGACCAAGGACCAACTGCGCTCCTTCCTCGGCGTGATGGCGTACGACCAGTCGATCGTCACCGACGAACTGGTCGAGGACCGCTGGGCCTCGGCCACCGACCCCGACACCCGGCTCGGCAGTGCCCGCATGGGGGCCGCCTTCGCCAACCCCGCCTGGGCCGAGGACTGGATGCTCTGGCGCGAGGCCCATCGCATCACCCACCCCGTCCTGCTCACCTGGGGCCGCGAGGACCGCGTCAACCCCCTGGACGGCGCGCTGGTCGCCCTCAAGACGATCCCCGACGCCCGCCTGCACGTCTTCCCGCACTGCGGCCACTGGGCCCAGGCCGAGCAGGCCGACGAGTTCAACCGCCTCGCCCTCGACTTCTTCTCGCACTGACCCAGGAGACCTCGTCTCCCACCCGGCCCGGAAAGGCGACCCATGGACATCCGTGCTCTCGGCTACCTGCGTCTGGAGACCACCAGGCTCGCCGAATGGCGCACCTACGCCCTCGACCTGCTCGGCATGGTGGAGGCGTCCGGAACCACCGATGACACCCTCTGCCTGCGCATGGACGACCGTATCCAGCGCCTCGTCGTCAAGGCCGGCGACAGCGACCGGTTGCTGGCGGCCGGCTGGGAGGTCGCGAACGCCTCCGCCCTCGACGAGGCCGCCCGGGAACTGGAGGGCGCCGGCTTCCCCGTCAAGCAGGCCGACGCCGCCGAACTCGCCGAGCGCCGCGTACGCGGCCTGATCCACGCCACCGACCCCTGCGGCAACCCGCTGGAGATCTACTGGGGCCAGGCCCAGGACCACACCCCGCTCGGCACCCCCTACGGCAACCGCTTCGTCACCGGCGACCTCGGCCTCGGCCACGTCGTCCTGCCGGTACCGGACATCGACGCGGCGCTGGACTTCTACGAGAACGTGTTCGGCTTCCAGCTGCGCGACTCGATGAAGCTGCCCCCGCAGGCCGTCCCGACCGCCGACGAGCAGCGCGACTTCCACTGGATGCACTTCCTGAGCCCCAACCGCCGCCACCACAGCCTGGGCCTGTACCCCGGCGCGCTGCCGCCCGGCATCGTGCACTTCATGGTGGAGCTGGAGACCCTCGACGACGTCGGCCACGGCCTGGACCGCATGAACGCCGCCGGCATCCCGATCGCCTCCAGCCTCGGTCGCCACACCAACGACCACATGGTCTCCTTCTACGCCCAGGCACCCGGCGGCTTCCAGGTGGAGTACGGCTGGGACGGCCTGGTCGTCGACCCCGCCACCTGGGTGGCCAAGGAGATCACCGCCGACAGCTTCTGGGGCCACCAGTGGAACGGCTGAACGGACCGCACATCGACCCGGCCGTCTTCCGGGACGTCCTCGGCCGCTTCGCCAGCGGCATCACGGTGGTCGCGGGACTGGACGGCGGTGAACCCGTCGGTTTCGCCTGCCAGTCCTTCGCCTCGCTCTCCCTCGACCCGCCGCTGGTCATGCTGGCCGTCGGCAAGTCGTCCACCAGCTGGCCGAGGATCGAGCGCGCGGGCCGTTTCTGCGTCAACATCCTCGCCGAGGACCAGCAGGCCACCTGCGCGGCACTGGGCCGCAGCGGCCCCGACAAGTTCACCGACGTGCCCTGGATCGTCACCGAGCACGGCACCGTCCGCCTCGACGGCGCCCTGGCCACCGTGGACTGCCGCCTGGCCGACGTCCACGAGGCCGGCGACCACCACATCGTCACCGGCGAGGTGCTGGATCTCGCCGCCCAGGAGGGCGGGCGACCGCTGCTGTACTTCCGCAGCCGCTACGCCACCGGCACGTTCTCGAACTGAGCACTTCTCCAACTGAGCACGTTCTCCAACTGAGCACGTTCTCGAACTGGGCAAGTTTTCGAACTGAGCGCAGTCGCGCACCTGGCACGGCCGCGCATCGAGCATGGCCGCGCGCCGAGCATGGCCGCGCGCCGAGCACGGGCGCGCGCCGAGCACGGCCCCGCACCGGACGACGAGCCGGCACCGCCGCCGACCGAGCACGAAGGAAACCCGCCCCATGCCGATCGACGCCGACAAGGCCACCTCCGCCCCGCTCGTACGCGCCGCCGCGGTCTGGGACGACCGCGACGTGCGCCTCTACCACCTGGCCCTCGGCGCGGGTGTCCCCGAGACCGACCCGGGCGAACTCCGCTACGTCCATGAAGGACACGAGCAGGGCCTGCAGGTGCTGCCCACCTTCGGCGTGGTGGCCGGCGGCAACGGGGGAGTGGGCTTCCAGGTCTTCGACACCCCCGGCGTGGACATCGACTTGGCCGCCGTGCTGCACGGCGGCCAGGAGATCACCGTGCACCGCCCCCTGCCGACTGCGGCCCGGGCGACCACGCTCACCCGGATCCCGGCCGTGTACGACAAGGGGAAGGCTGCCGTCGTCGTCCAGGAGTCCACTCTCCTCGGCGAGGACGGCGAGCCGCTCCTCACCCAGCGCAACCAGATCTTCGTCCGCGGTGAGGGCGGCTTCGGCGGCGGCCGCGGTCCCTGCGACCGTCTGCCCGCCCCGGACCGCGCCCCCGACCTGCTGCTGGACATCCCGACCCTGCGTCAACAGGCGCTGCTCTACCGCCTGACCGGGGACTGGAACCCGCTCCACGCCGACCCCGCCACCGCCCGCCGGGCCGGATACGACCGCCCCGTCCTGCACGGGCTGTGCACCTTCGGCATGGCGGTCAAGGCCGTCACCGACCACCTGCTGGGCGGCGACACCACCCGCGTCGCACAGTGCCGTACCCGCTTCGCCGGGGTCTTCTTCCCCGGCGAGACACTGCGGCTGCGCGTGTGGGACACCCCCGACGGGTACCGGCTGACGGCCACCGCGGCCGACCGCGACGACGCGCCGGTCCTCACCGACGCCCGCGTCAGCGCCCGCTGAGACCCCGCTCCATCTGAGAGGACCGTATGAGCACCGAGTGGGACCACATCTACGACGTGGTGGTGGCCGGCTCCGGCGCCGCCGGCCTGGCCGCCGCCCTCACCACACGGCTGCGCGGACTGAGCGCCCTGGTGGTGGAGAAGACCGACCACTACGGCGGCACCACCGCCCTGTCCGGCGGCGCGATATGGGTGCCGAACAACTTCCACCTGGACGCCGCCGGCCTCGGCGACACCCCCGAGAAGGCCCGCGCCTACCTCGACGCCACCGTCGGCGACCGCGTCCCCGCTGAACGCAAGGACGCCTACCTCGCCCACGGGCCGCGCATGGTCCGGGAGTTCCACGACCGCACCGCCGTACGGTTCGTCTACACACCCGCCTACAGCGACTACTACCCCGAGCGGCTCGGCGGCTACCCGCAGGGCCGCTCCGTCGAACCGCGGATCTTCGACCTGAACAGACTCCCGCCCGAGCAGCGCGCGACCATGCGCCGCGCCGGACTGCCCACCTACGGGCTCACCATCACCTCCAGGGACTTCCGGCACCTGAACATGGTCGCCCGCACCTGGGCCGGCAAGCGGACCTCGCTCAAGGTGGGCGCCCGCGCCGTGGGAGCCCTCGCCACCGGCCGCAAACTGCTCGCCCTCGGCGAGGCGCTGATCGCCCGGATGCGGTACTCGCTCGACCGGCTCGGCGGCGAACTGTGGCTGAACACCCCGCTGACCGGCCTGGTGGAGGACGGGGGCCGGATCGCGGGCGTCCGCGTCCTGCACGACGGCCGCGAGGTCACGGTAGGGGCCAGGGGAGGCGTGGTCCTCGCCTCCGGCGGCTTCTCGCACCAGCAGCAGCTGCGCGAGAAGTACCTCCCCTCGCCGACCTCCGCGAAGTGGAGCTCCGCCCCGCGGGGGCAGACCGGCGACGGCCTCGAACTGGGCATCGCCGCCGGCGCCGCCGTCGACCTGATGGACAAGGTGTGGGGCGCGCCGTCCGTGGTGGCGCCCGACGGCAGGCCGTTCTTCCTGGTCGCCGACCGCGGCATCCCCGGCATGGTGATCGTGAACGCGGCGGGCGAGCGCTACGCCAACGAGGCCGCTCCCTACCACGAGTTCGTCGACGCCATGTACGCGGCCGACCGGCCCGGGGCGTCCACCGTGCCGTCCTGGATGATCCTGGACGCCGCCGCCAAGGCCCGCTATATCTTCCTGGGCCTCTTCCCCGGGCAGCCGTTCCCCAAGGCGTGGCGGGAGAGCGGTTTCGTCAAGCAGGCAGCCACCGTGGAGGAACTGGCCGGGCTGATCGGCGCGCCCCCCGAGCGGCTGCGCGCCACCGTGGAGCGCTTCAACGGCTTCGCCCGCGCCGGCCGGGACGAGGACTTCCACCGCGGCGGCAGCGTCTACGACCGCTACTACGGCGACCCCACCCTGCTCAACCCCAGTCTCGCCCCCCTGGAGAAGGGCCCGTTCCACGCCGTCCCCGTCCACCCCGGCGACATCGGAACCAAGGGCGGCCTGGTCACCGACGCCACCGCGCGGGTGCTGCGGGAGGACGGCACGGCGATCGAGGGCCTGTACGCCTGCGGCAACGTCTCCGCCGCCGTCATGGGCGAGACGTACCCCGGTCCCGGCGCGACCATCGGCCCGGCCATGACGTTCGGCTGGCTCGCGGCCGACCACATCGCACACTCCTGACACCCGGAAGCCGGTGGGGACGTGCCGGTACGCCGTACCGCCGCACCCCCACCGGCCATGCGGGCTCACGCGTCCGGGAGCCCCAGCGCCGCACGCAGGTCGTACGCCGCCTGGGCGAGCGCCTGGTCCGCCTCCGGCAGCAGCCCCCCCAGCCCGAGGAAGCCGTGGAACGTGCCGGGCCACACCCGCACCCGGGGCGCCGCGCCCGCCGCCTCCAGGCGTCGCACATAGGTGAGGGCGTCGTCGCGCAGCGGATCGCACTCCGGCAGCACCAGCACCGCCGGAGGCAGCCCGGCCAGGTCGCACGCCAGAGCGGGGGAGGCGTACGGGTGTGCACCGTCCCCGTCCCGCCCCAGGTACTGCTCCCAGTACCAGCGCATGTGCGCCGTCGTGTGGAAGAACCCCGTCGCGTAGGTGCGGTAGGACTCGGTGGCCATCCGGTGGTCCAGGACCGGGTACGCCAGCAGGTGCGCCGCGATGGCGGGCCCGCCGCGGTCCCGTGCCATCAAGGTCACCGCCGCCGCCAGGTTGCCGCCGCTGCTGTCGCCCGCGACGGCCAGCCGCCCGGGGTCCCAGCCCAGCCGGGCCGCGTGCGCCGCCACCCAGGAGGCGGCGGCGTAGGCGTCCTCGGCGGCGCTCGGGAAGCGGTGCTCGGGGGCGAGCCGGTAGTCCACCGAGACCACCACCGCGCCCGTAGCGGCGGCCAGTTCGCGGCAGAGGCCGTCATGGGTGTCCAGGCCGCACAGCACCCAGCCGCCGCCGTGGAAGAAGACCACCACCGGCGGGGCGGCGCCGGGTGAGGCCAGCGGCTCGTAGATCCGCACCGGCACCTCGGGTGCTCCCGCCGGCCCGGGCACCGACCGGTCGGTGACGCGCGGCAGCCGACGGGCCGGCCCGCTACCGGCGCCGGCCCGGGAGGCCTCCCGGACCGCCGCCGGGTCGACGGGGCCCAGGGCCGGATCGGGGAACCCCGCCGACATCGCGTCGGCGAGTTCCCGGGCACGCGGGGTGAGAGGATCGGTCGCGGCACGGGGAGGGTGGGCATCGCTCATTTCGCCGTCAGCCCGCCGTCGACGGCGAACTCGGCGCCGGTGACGTACGACGAGGCGTCCGAGACCAGGTAGAGCACCAGCTCCGCGACCTCCTCGGGGCGGCCCGCCCGGCCCAGCGGCACGTTCGGCCACGCGCGCTCCCCGACGTCCGCGCCGAGCGCGCCCGCGATCATGGGAGTGTCGACCATGCCGGGATGGACTGAATTGACCCGGATGCGGTGCGGGGCCAGGTCCAGCGCGGCGGACTTGGTCAGCCCGCGCAGAGCGAACTTCGTGGCCCCGTAGGAGGCGTGGCCCTCGATGCCGACCAGGCCGGCGGTGGAGGAGATGTTGACGATCGATCCGCCGTCGCCGGTCTCACGCATCGCCGGGACGACGGCCCGGATGCCCAGGAACGGACCGACGAGGTTCACGTCCAGCAGGCGCCGCAGGTTGTCCTCGGTGTCCTCCTCGACCGGTGCGGTGCGCCACAGCGCCGCGTTGTTGACCAGGGCGTCGATCCGCCCGAAGGCGTCGAGAGCCGCCCCGGTGAGACGGCGCCAGCCGGCCGCGTCGGTCACGTCGTGGGCGACGAACAGTCCCTGGTCGCCCAGCTCCTTCGCGACCGAACGGCCCTCCTCCTCCCGTACGTCCGTGACCACGACCCGCGCGCCTTCCCGCGCGAACAGCCGTGCCTCCGCGGCTCCCTGTCCACGACCCGCGCCCGTGACGAGGACGGTCCTGCCCTCCAGCCGTCCCGTCATGCCGCCGTACCCTTCTCCAGGGCACGGAAGTGCGGGATGACCTTCTCACCCCACTGGCGGACGGTCTCCAGGCACGCCTCCTGGGGCACGGTGCCCATCTGGACCAGGCACATGACCTCGTCCACGCCGATCTGGCGCAGCTGGTCGACGTAGGCGATGGCGGTCTCCGCGGTGCCGTACGCGTGCTTGGCGTTGAACTGGCCCGTGTCGGCAGGGCGGACGGGGACGTTCGCCTCGTGCAGCCTGGCGACCAGGACCTCGCGGTCCCGCTCCATGGCGGCCACGTGGTCCTCGCCCTCGTCGTACCCGGTGGGCGCGGGGCCGTTGCCGTACCAGTGGGCGATGGACTCGGCGAAGAACCGCTGCCCGCGGGTGCCGATCCGGTACGCACGCTCGGCGTCGTCCAGCACGATGGTCGGGCACAGTGCGGAGAAGTGGTTGTTGACCTCGGTGGAGACCAGCCGGTCTCCGCCGCGGGTGGCGACGGCCTCGTCGTAGATCTTGCGCATCTCGCGGATGTCGTCGGCCCCGGCGAAGCCCAGCACCAGCGCGCCGATGCCCAGTTCGGCGGCGAGCTTGAGGGTGTCGTGCTTGCTGCAGGCCATGAACAGCGGCGGGTGCGGGGCCTGCACGGGTCGGGGCAGGATCGCCCCCGGGCCGATGTCGATCGACCCGTGCCACTCGAACCGCTCCTCGCGCCAGGCGCTGCTGAAGATCCGCAGCGCCTCCTCCATCTGCGGGTAGGTGTCCTCGGGCCGCACCCCGTACATGGACATCTCCTGCTTCGTGGCACCGCGGCCCGCGCCGATGTCGACCCGCCCGCCCGACAGGACGTCCAGCATCGCGGCGCGCTCGGCGACCCGCACCGGGTGCTGGTAACCGAAGGGCATGGTGACCACGCCGTGGCCGATGCGGATGCGGGACGTCTTCGCCGCGACCCAGGTGAGGAACACCTCGGACGCGCTCATGTGCGCGTACTGCGTCAGCGCGTGGTGCTCGACCGCCCAGATCCGGTCGAAGCCCATCTCCTCGGCCAGGACGGCCTGTTCGACGCAGTCGTGGAGGACCTGGCGCTCCCGCTCGGGGGTCGGGTCCGCGATCTGCGCCTCGAAGATCATCGAAAACTTCACGGCGACTCCTCCCTACTATTTCTGTTCGACATATGCCTAGCAGTAATACGGACGGAGGGGGAGGGGTGCACAGCGTCCGCTCCCGCTCAGCGGGAGGACCGGGTTCCGTCGCCCGGCACGGGGGCGTACGGTCCTTGCGCCATGGACGTGGGCACGGGCCGGACAGGGGAGCGGCGTATGACGGACCTCCGGGGCAGAACGGTGATCATCACCGGCGGGGCGCGCGGACTGGGTGCCGAGGCCGCCCGCGCGGCCGTCCGGGCCGGTGCCCGCGTCGTGCTCACCGACGTTCTGGGGGACGAGGGCCGCGACACCGCCGCCGGACTCGGCGATGCCGCCCGGTTCGTCCCGCACGACGTCACCTCCGAGGCGGACTGGCGGCAGGTGGCGCAGTACACGGTCGCCGAGTTCGGCACGGTCGACGGGCTCGTCAACAACGCGGGGATCTCCGGCGGTTCGCAGCTGCTCGAAGAGCAGTCGGTCGAGGACTTCCGCCGGGTCCTGGACATCGACCTCACCGGCGTCTTCATCGGCATGCGTACGGTGATCCCGCTGATGAAGGGGCAAGGCGCGGGCGGCTCGATCGTGAACATCTCCTCGGCGGCGGGCCTGATGGGCCTGGCCATGACCGCCGGCTACGGAGCCGCCAAGTGGGGGGTGCGCGGACTGACCAAGGTCGCCGCCGTCGAACTGGCCGCGGCGCGGATCCGCGTCAACTCCGTCCACCCCGGCATGACCTACACGCCGATGACCGCCCACGTCGGCATCGAGCAGGGCGAGGGGAAGTACCCGCACACCCCCATGGGCCGGGTCGGCGAACCTCCGGAGATCGCGGCGGCCGTCACCTTCCTGCTCTCGGACGCCGCCTCGTACGTCACCGGCGCCGAACTGGCCGTCGACGGGGGATGGACCACAGGGCCGACGCCGCGGCAGCCCCCCGGAGGGTGAGGAGAAACGGGTCGGCCGGTGCGTCGGTCGTCCGGAGATCCGGACGGTCGGCGACGAGGCCACGGGCGGCTGTCCCTGCCCGTCGGCATCCGGGGCGGCGGGCGCGGGAGCGGGCCGTGTCGCTCAGCCGAAGAGGGTGCTGGCCAGCACGACGTCGACGGCGGTGCCGGCGAGGATGCTGAGCAGGGCGTTGCGGCGCCACAGGTGCAGACCGACGGTGACCGCCAGCGCCGCGAGCGGCGCCGAGGCGCGGGCCTCGGTGACGGGAAGGTCGCGCAGGCAGTAGACGACCAGAATGATCATGACACCGGCCGGCATGCGCGTGCTCAGGAACCGCATCGTGCTGCTCGCGCGCAGCGGGGCCGGGGCGGCGAACGGCAGAGCGCGCAGCGCCCAGGTGACGGCGGCGGTGACGAGGACCGCGGAGATGGCCTACAAGGTGTCAGGCACGGCTCGGCCTCCTGGCGGTCATCAGCTGCCGGACCAGCAGCCCAGCCGTGAACAGGGCGAACGCGCCCAACAGCATCTGCCCCGGCAGGACGACCCGAGCCACGAGAGCGCTGACCAGGGCCAGCGGTGGAGTGGGCAGGTCGTCGCGCAGGTCCCGCAACGCGTCCAGGACCAGCACCGTGAACAGGGCGGTCAGGGCGAAATCCAGCCCGGTGACACCCTCGGGAACGAGGGAGCCCAGCAGAGCTCCGACGGTCGCGCTCCCCGCCCAGTACGCGTGCAGGAAGAACTGCATCCACACTGTCCGAGGGCCGGGCCACGAGCGGGCCTGCTCGGCCGAGGCCAGCGCATACGCCTCGTCGCACAGCGCGAACGTGCCGTACGCCTTGCCGAGCCGGCCTCACCCCGCCCCCCTGCCTGGAGTTCGAGAGGACCGTCGCCTCGTACGAGGAGGTCACGGAGTTCCGTCGCATGTACGGCCGCCCCGGCTACTTCATTCGCGCCGCCGTCGCCGACCACGCCGCCTGCGAAGCCTTCCTCACCGGCAAGCTCAGCGGCCTTCCCGGCGTCCTGCGCTTCACCTCCCACCTCACCATGAAAACGATCAAATCTGTCGGTTGAGCCGGTCGGTGTCGGGTGACCGCCCGACGCACACCGGTGCGAGCCTGGAGGCATGAGCAAGTCCGCACTGATCGTCATCGACATGATCAACACATACGACCACAAGGACGCCGACCTCCTGCTCCCCTCCGCGCGTTCCGTGGTGCCGACGGTGGCCGGCCTGCTGCACCGGGCACGTCGCGCTGACGCGCCCGTGATCTACGTCAACGACAACTTCGGAGAATGGCGCTCGCACCACGGCGAACTCCTCGGCCACGCCCTCGCCGGACCCCACGCCGACCTCGTCGATCCGCTGCGGCCCGACGAATCGTCCCTGTTCGTCCTCAAGGCCCGCCACTCGGTCTTCTACGACACCCCGCTGGCCTACCTGCTGCGCGAGCAGGGCGTCGACCGGCTCGTCCTGTGCGGGCAGGTGACGGAGCAGTGTGTGCTGTACTCGGCCCTGGACGCGCACATCCGCCACCTCGACGTGGTCGTCCCACGCGACGCGGTGGCCCACATCCACGCCGATCTCGCGGACGCGGCCCTGCGCATGATGGAACGCAACATGGGTGCCCACGTATGCGACAGCGCTGAACTGTGGCCGTAGGGGGAGGCGGCGGAACACGATCCGAACCCCTGCTCACCGCTGCCTCGCCGACGCCGCGGACACCCACCACAGCGGTCACGAAGGGCTCGTCCGGTGATCACGGCCGTCTGATTCGTTCAAGAAGAAGGTGATGGCCGGCCGCTACCCTCGCTGCCATGAACAGCACCGGCGGGGAATCACGCCATCTCAGTGTCCACATCGACCGCTCCGTCGAGGACGTCTACGCCTATGCATCGAACCCGGCCAACCTGCCTGCGTGGGCACACGGCCTGGGAGGGTCCATCGAGGAGATCGACGGCCGATGGGTTGCGGAGTCCTCGCCGATGGGCCGGGTGGAGGTCGTCTTCACGCCACGCAACGAGTTGGGTGTGCTCGATCACGACGTCACGTTGCCCTCCGGCGAGACCGTCCACAACCCGGTCCGTGTGATCGTCGACGGCAGGGGGAGCGAGGTGGTGTTCACCCTCCGGCGACAGCCGGAGATGAGGGGCGCCGACTTCGAGCGTGACGCCGGCATGGTCGCCGCCGACCTGGCCCGGCTCAAGGAGGTGATGGAGTCCGCTTGATTCCTGTTCGGCGGATCACGGGCGGAGCCGGAAACGTATCGCTGCCGTGATGACTGCGCCGGTGACCGTGCCGTGGACGAGAAAGGCCCGCTTGCCGTAACCGGTCGCGACGGGGCGGGAGTGGTTCGGGCGGTGGCTGCTCGATACGGCGAACTCAGCTTCCCCTCGCAGCGACAGTGCCGGCCGTGGCGCCCCACGAGTGGGCACGGCCGGCACGTTCACACCAGCCCCGGGCCCGCGTTCTCCTCCAGGTCTTGAACGACCGGCCGCTCGCGGCCCCAGGCGGCCAGTGGCTGGAGAGCGTCGTTGAGGCGCATACCGTCCTCGGTCAGTGAGTTCATGACACAGAACACTGTTGAGAAGACTCCCGTCAACTCGGGCACCCCCGTCCTGACGGCAGATGGCGCTCCCTCGTGGCCGGCGCCGACGCCGAGGAGGTCGCGGGGGACGAGCAGGTGGTGGGGGTTGCTCGGCATGTGCCCCCCCCCGTGCGCCTGAGGGGCACACGGGGCGTTCGGTGTGAAACGTGGGTCAGCTGGCACGCAGGCGGGCCAGTGTCACGTTCAGGTCTGCCTGGCGGGGCCGGTTGTGGGGGAGCTTGGCCAGCATGGCCGCCATGCCGCAGGTGTCGGTGACGGCGGAGAAGAGAAGGCCGCCGGCGATGCCCGCGGACAGCAGCCTGAAGGCCGGGTGGGCGAACTCGCCGAGGGCGAGGCCGAGCAGGATGACCGAGCCGGCGGTGAGCCGGACCTGGCGTTCCATGCCCCAGACCGGCTTCGTGCTCTCCTGGGGGCGCTCCAGGTCGTAGCCCCGCGCTGCCCAGGCGCCGGTGCCGCCCGTCAGGGTGGCGGCGTCGACACCGCTGGCGGCGAGTGACCGGCAGGCGTTCTCGGAGCGGGTGCCGGAGGCGCAGACGACGAGGACCCCGCCGCGCCCGGCGGCGCCACGGATGTCCGGCAGGGCGCGCTCGATCTGGTCGAGGGGGATGTTGAGGGCGCCGGGGACGTGACCGCCGGCGTACTCGCCGGGGGTGCGCACGTCGATGACGGTCAGCTCGTCCAGGCAGGAGGCGGCCTGGTCGGGGGTGAGTGCCGTGGGGGCGGTGTTCATGGTGAGTGTGATCCTTGTGTGTCGACGGCGGGCCGCTGGGGAACGTGCGTCCCCCCGCGGAGCGCCGGTGGGGAATGGTCATGGGTCTTGGTCTGTCGGGGCGCGGACCGTGTCGAACCGCTGCGGGCCACGCGGCGGCTCGCCGGGGTAGCGCCCGGCCGCCGCCCCGGTGCACGGCGGTCAGACGTGCCCCGGTGCACGGCGGTCAGACGTGCGCCGGTGCACGGCGGTCGGTCGGGCACCGGTGCGGACCGTGCGGACGTCCGGCTTGCCGCAGTGGTCACAGGAGCGCGTCGGCCAGCATGAAAGCGGTGACCGCGAGCAGCACCCAGGCGAAGACGCGCTGCAGGGTTGCGCCTTTGAGCTTGTACGACAGACGTTTGCCGTCCCAGGCGCCCAGGACCGCCGCCGCGGTGAACGGCGCGATGACGGCCCAGTCCAGATGTGTCCCGCTGCCGGCCCGCGCGCCGAGCGCGGCCACCGAGTTGGCCGTGATCACCAGCAGGCTGGTGCCGACGGCCCGGCGCATGGGCAGCCCCAGGACACCGACCAGCGTCGGCACGGCGAGGAAACCGCCGCCCACGCCGAGGAAGCCGGTCACCGCGCCGAGGCCGACCCCGGCGGCGCCGGCCTTGCCGGGGTGTGCCGTGCCGGTGGTCCGGGCGGGTGAGGGCCGCAGCATGCGCAGGGCCGCCAGTCCCGCGACGAGGGCGAAAGCGATGGTCAGCGCCGTCTGGGGCAGGTGGCCTGCAGCGGTTCCGGTGAGCATCGCGGGCACGATGCCTGCGGCTGCGAACAGCAGTCCCGTACGCCAGGCCACGTTGCCGTCCCGGGCGTGCCCGACGAGCGCCGGGAGCGACGTGAGGGTGACGATGATCAGACTGGCGGTGGCTGCTTGCGCAGGGGTGAAACCGAGCAGGTAGATCAGGGTGGGCACGGCCAGGACGCTGCCGCCGCCGCCGCCGAGGCCGCCCAGGGCCAGGCCGACGACGGCACCGGCGACGAGCGCGAGAGTCAGGGCGGTCATGCTGTGCAGCCGTGGTTCCCGTGCCCGTCGACGATCGGGCGGCCTGCGGCTGCCCACGCGTTCCTGCCGCGCCCGGCGTCCACCGCCTCGGCGCGGCGTGCGGTCGGCAGCCTGGCGGCCCGCCGGGAGCGGTGTCCAGCGCTCCACTCGTCCTGTTCGCGCACGCCTGGGTGAACCACCGGGGCGTCGGCGTCCTGGGTGGGCCGGTCGGCCTCGCCGGTGGTGGCGCGGCTCTTACCGCGACGGAAGGGAAACATCGCACAACCTCGTGACAGTGGTAGGAGGCGCGGGGCCGTTCAGCCGTTGATGACGGTCAGACCGGCGTCGGTGGCGGCGTCGAAGCCGTCGTCGACGGCGACCACATCGCGGCCGGAGGCGTCGAGCAGGGACGCGGCCACGGCGGCCCGCATGCCGCCGGCGCAGTGCACCCACACGGTGCCCGCCGGGACCTCGCCGAGCCGCTTGTGCAGCTCGTGGATCGGAATGTGCACGGACCCGGCGATGTGTCCGCCGACCCGCTCGGAGTCACGGCGCACGTCCAGGACGACGATGCCGTCCGTGCCCCGCTCGGCCAGGCCGGCGAAGGTGGAGCGGGCGAAGGAGGCGAGCCGGGCGCCCTGGGCCACCCACTCCTCGGGCGTTCCGGTCGCGGCGGCCACGGGCCGGTCGATGCCGACCCGCACGAGTTCGCGCTGGGCCGCGGCCAGTTGCCCGGGCGACTCGGCGAGCAGCGTCAGGGGCCTGCCCCAGGGGATCATCCACGCCAGGTAGGTGGCGATCTTGCCGTCGGCCTCGAAGTTGAACGATCCGGCGACGTGGCCCTCGGCGAACGCGATCCTGTTGCGCAGGTCCACGACCCATTCACCGGCCGCGAGGCGGGCGGCGATGTCGGCGGCGTCCGCCACGGCGGGGGGAGTCAGATCCACCGGGGCGGGGCCGCCGGCGTTGACCGGGCCCATGTGCGCGTAGTAGGCGGGGATGTCGTCGAGGTCGGCCAGCAGCCGGGCGACGAAGGCGTCGGCGTCGCTGGTGAGTGCCGCGTTGACGGTCTTCTCCTTGCCGATCGTGGTGGCACCGCCCTCGGCCTGCGCCGAGGAGCAGAAGCTCCCGAAGCCATGGGTGGGCAGCACGGACGTCTCGTCCGGCAGCTCGGCCGCCAGGCGGTGCGCAGAGGCGTACTGGGCGCGGGCCAGTTGCTCGGTCAGCCGGGGCTCGACCAGGTCCGGGCGGCCCACCGTGCCGATCAGCAGCGAACCGCCGGTGAACGTGGCTACCGGCCTGCCCCGCTCCCGCAGCACGTAGGAGGTGTGATGCGGGGTGTGCCCAGGAGTGGCCACCGCCCGCAGTTCCAGTCCGTCGTCGACGGCCACGGTGTCGCCGTCGGTCACCGGCACCCGCGCGAACGATACGGCGGCCCCGGCCGGCACCAGATAGGCGGCGCCCGTCACCCGCGCCAGCTCCAGACCGCCGGTGACGTAGTCGTTGTGGATGTGTGTCTCCACCACATGGGTGATGCGCACACCGCGCCGGGCTGCTGCCGCCAGAACCTGGTCGAAGTCGCGCGGTGGGTCCACCGCCACGGCCGTCCGTGTGCCGCCGGCCAGGTAGTGACGGTTGCCGAGGCCTTCCAGCTCGATGGTGTCGATGAAGAACACGGAGACGTTCCCTTCTGCTAGGTACCCCCCGGGGTATACCGCAACCGTAACAGGTACCCCCGGGGGTATTTGGCCACCCCCCGTGTTCGTCAGTCAGGTCGCATCC